>DATKVT010000128.1 GCA_035529935.1 Williamwhitmania sp.
ACCAGCCTATAATACCGGCCGTGACAAAGAAGGGCAATACTGGGAAGATGAACCTCTCCTGCTTATTGGGAAAATAGGAATGAAACGCGGTGAATAGCAGCGTTGGCAAAACAATAATTAACGTCTTTTTCCAACTTCTAAAGAAACCAACAATCCAAAGCCAACCCAGAGGTGGAAGTAATACCCCAATAATAATGGAAGCATACATATAGGGGTTGTCTGTGCCATAATCAGTTTTATGAGCTAGGTTGTAGCGAATATACTCCATCAGCTCGGCAAAGGGACGTCCCCAAACAAACATGTCTACTACTCCCTGTATCATGAATATGGAGATCAACACCCCCACACCAAAAACTATCGCCTCCCAAAACTTTTTTCGGAAAAGGATTACCAGACCAATACCTCCTATAAAGATGGCTGTTTGGAAACGGATAGAAAAGGCTAAACCAATGACCGATCCTGCGAATAAAAAATACTTGTACGACCGAGACTCCTCAAGTGCAACATACACCATGTACACCCCCATCATTAAAAAGGGAATGCAAACCATCTCCACCAAATTCCTGACGGAGAGCATGGGCATAAACCAAAGGAATGATAGAGCGAGCCCGACCTGAATGGCAGCCTTTCTACCACCCATCCTATCGGCAATTTTGTAGCCAAAGGCAACCACAATGAGCGAAAATAGGGCGTGCAGCAACCGAATCAGGAATGCCATAACCTTGGGGTTATGAATGCTAGCCGCCTTAAAGGCAGAAAGTATGAGATAGTGAATTCCTACGTAAAAAAAGCTGTGGCCCGACGGAACCGGGTTCACCTGGCTCTTGGGTAACCAGTCGTTGTAATCGGTACCATCCACCCACGACTGTGACGCTTCTAGCACCAAAAAATGGTCGTCGTGCATTCCATACCCCTGTGAAAAAATGGCTGCAAGCAACCGTATGAGGAAAGCACCAATCAGAATAACATGGAGTGGATTGGAATCCCAAAGCTTTTTAAAGAATTTCATCATCCTATTTTTTAGTTTTCAATTCAGTAAAATGGTAATCCCCTACTTCGAAAATCCTCGTTTACAGTGACAAAAGCACAGTAATCTCCAATCCACACATTACCAACAGACGCAATATTCAACAACAACCTAGTAATTCTAAGAACTAGTGCTGCATGTTATACAACTTCGAATATATGCCACCTTTAGTCAGCAGCTCATCGTGCTTGCCCTGCTCCACAATCTCACCATCCTGCAGCACACAAATGAGGTCGGCACTCTTCACTGTCGACAACCTATGCGCAATTACAATGGATGTCCTATTCTTCATCAGATTTTCGAGCGCCTCCTGCACTAGCCTTTCGGATTCGGTATCCAGTGCCGAGGTGGCCTCGTCGAGAATCATGATTGGGGGATTCTTGAGAATGGCCCGAGCGATACTTACGCGCTGGCGCTGCCCACCAGAAAGTTTCCCACCCCTATCTCCAATATTGGAGTAATAGTCGTTGTGGGTAGCCTGAATAAACTCGTGCGCGTTGGCAACTTTAGCCGCCTGAATCACCGAATCAATGGAGGCGCCAGGAACACCAAATGCAATGTTATTATAAAAGGTATCGTTGAAAAGGATGGATTCTTGGTTTACGTTTCCCATCAACGCACGCAGACTCTTAATTTTAATATCCTTGATGCTAACACCATCGATTAAAATATCACCCTGATCAACATCGTAGAAGCGGGGAAGCATATCTACGAATGTGCTCTTGCCAGAGCCTGATTGGCCCACCAAAGCCACTGTCTGCCCTTTATGAATGGTAAGGTTGACATTCTTCAGCACAAGGTCGTTTTCGTACTTAAAGCTCACGTTGCGATACTCAATCTTTTCCTTAAACTCTAGCATGTCAATGGCATCTTCCTTCTCCTTTATTGGATTCTCCGCTTCCAAAACGACATCTATCCTATCGGCTGAGGCAAGCCCCTTAAGAACATTGTAGTAAGCTTGGCTAAATGATTTTACCGGGGTAATAATCTGAGAGAAGAGGATTATATAACCAATCAAGGTTGGTGCTGCAAGAGCGCTCTGCCCCGATAGCACCAACCTTCCTCCATACCACATAAGAATAACAACCACCGACACTCCCAAGAATTCACTCAACGGTGAAGCCAAGTCGCGACGACGATTTACTTTAACTAGTATGCGAGTATAAAAAGAGTTGGTGCTTTCAAAACGCCGAACCATCTTTTCCTCAGCATTAAAAGCTTTGATAATCCTTAAGCCCGAAAGCGTCTCCTCTAAAATGGCTAACAAAAATCCCAAACGACGTTGTCCCTTGAAGGAATTTTTTCGAAGATTCTTACCAATTCGCCCGATCATTAATCCGGACAATGGTAACAGAATAAATACAAAAAGTGTAAGTCTGGGGCTCATGGTTACAAGCCCAATTAGGTAAACAATTACAAGAATAGGGTCGCGGAAGAACATCTCCATGGAGCGCATAATGCTCACTTCTAACTCGTTTACATCGTTGGTGATTTTGGAAATAATATCACCCTTTCGCTCTTCTGAGTAGTATCCAAGCGGCAGAGAAAGTATCTTGGCATACATCTGGTTGCGAATATCCTTTACCACACCATTTCTAAAAGGAGATAAGAAATATAGCGATAGGTAAGTAAAGAAATTTTTTAGAAAAGTCATTACAACTACCAATACGCACATAAACAGGAGCGCATCGGTAATTCCATGCTGCACCTTAATTATACTAACAAGGTAGTTAAAGTTGTGTGAAATTGACTCGTATGAAAGGGTAAGAGGCACCGAGTTGGTTACAGGAGGAACCTGATTGAATAGCACACTTAAAAAAGGGATAACCATGGTAAACGTAAATAGCGAAAAAATTGCCGCCAGAATGTTAAAGCCAATGATTGAGGTGACTGTCCATTTATATGGAACCAGATATCGAAATATTTTACCAAATTTTTTCATTCGTATTCAATTAAATATTGTTCAAAATCTCAGTCCAACAGCACCAATTTCTTCGCCTACCAAGGGCACAAAATAATAGTAATGTGCAATGGTTTCATTCGGTGAGGATGCCGCCAGCCTGCATAAAAAACCCATGTTACAGAAAGCAAAAGTAAAAAAACAAGTGAGTATTAGCACAGAAAGAGACTAATAATCACAAGAAACCCCAGTAAATTTAGGTAATACTGGGGTTATATGTTCAAATTATTACTAGACTCCCGTATAGGTATAGGGCGTAATGGCCAACAGTTCCTGCTTAACCTCCTCTGCAACAGGCAGGCCAGCAATAAACTGCTGAAATGTTTCGGCTGTAACCTTCTTGTTGGTTCGTGTAAGCTCCTTCAGCATCTCGTAGGGATTGGGCACACCCTCCCTCCTCAGAATGGTTTGAATTCCCTCTGCCACCACAATCCAGTTATTTTCGAGGTCGGCATTAATAGCTGCTTGATTTAGGATAAGCTTGTCGAGACCCTTCATCAGCGACTTAAACGCCAGAACGGAATGAGCGGCCGGTACTCCCATGTTCCGCAGCACGGTGGAGTCTGTAAGATCGCGCTGCATGCGCGAAACCGGCAACTTAGCGCTCAGGTGCTCAAAAATGGCGTTGGCCATCCCTAAATTCCCCTCTGCATTCTCAAAGTCGATGGGATTAACCTTGTGCGGCATGGCCGATGAGCCCACCTCCCCCAGAACAATCTTCTGCTTGAAGTAGTCCATGGAAATATACTGCCACATGTCGCGAGAAAGATCTATGAGAATGGTGTTAATGCGCTTAAAATTGTCAAAGATAGCGGCAAGGTTGTCGTAATGCTCAATCTGCGTGGTTATTTGAGAGCGGTCGAGTTCCAGCGTCTGGTTCACAAAATGGTTGGCAAAGTTCACCCAGTCGATGTAGGGAAAGGCTACCACGTGTGCGTTAAAGTTACCGGTGGCACCGCCAAACTTTGCCGAGCAGGGAACATCGCGCAGCAGGTTTAGCTGCTTGCCGATGCGCTCCACAAATACCGACAGTTCTTTTCCAAGACGAGTTGGGGAGGCTGGTTGTCCATGTGTACGGGCAAGCATGGGAACATCCTTCCACTCCTCCACCAGCTGATTCAGCTTATCGAGCATGCCTTCGATCTGCGGATAGTAAACCTCGTGGGCAAACTCCTTTAGCGCCTGAGGGAAAGCCGTGTTGTTAATGTCCTGAGAAGTAAGTCCAAAATGAACAAACTCCTTCACCCCGCCGAGCTTTAGGGCGTCCATACGCTCCTTTACAAAATACTCCACCGCCTTCACATCGTGGTTAGTAACAGACTCTATCTCCTTTACACGGCGTGCATCGTCGGAATTGAAGTGCAGGTATATTTCACGCAACTTGCCAATGGTATCCTCTTCCATCCCCTTCAGCTGAGGAAGAGGTATTTCACACAAAGCGATAAAATACTCCACCTCCACATGAACCCGGTAGCGTATAATGGCCTCCTCCGAGAAGTAGCGGGCGCACTCCTCCACCTTGCTTCGATATCTCCCATCGATGGGAGATATGGCTGCCAAAGAGAAATTTTCCATGAGTTGCATTTTAGTTGATGTTGCAAAGGTAATAAATGCAAGAGTTTTTTACCCATAGAATTACAACTCACTCGTCGAAAACATACCGTTATTTTAAAATTGGTTAGCCATCTTAAGCTGGTTTTTGTTACCTTCGTAGTGTGAATTGTTGTCTCTAGAAATTTATTTACTGGCATAGTATGGCAAAAGTTAGAGTAGCTGCCGTTTCCTATATCAACACCATCCCATTTCTTTTTGGTCTCCAGCACCATTCTGTTAAAGAATCAATTGAGCTAATAGTCGACAGTCCATCAAACTGCGCCAAAATGCTCAACTCCGGTGAGGTCGATTTAGCCCTTATCCCAGTTGTGTTGATTCCTGACATCATTGGAGGTGAAGTGGCTAGCCGGTACTGTATTGCTGCGCTGCAGGAGATTCGCTCCTTTGTGCTCGCCATGAATGGCTCGTTAAGCAACCTATCGACGCTATACCTCGATATGAACTCCCGAACCTCAATCACGGCTGCACGGGTGCTTAGCCAGCACTCCTGGCGAATTGCGCCTGAGTTGAAACCATTGGAAAGGATTGAAACAGCGCTTCAGCTTCGCGCTGGTGAAGGAGCCATTCTGTTGGGCGACAATGTGCTGGGGTTAGAAGCAAGCTTGGGCTGTAAGATCGACATGGCCCATGAGTGGCGAAAATTTACTGGGCTACCATTTGTTCTGGCGGCCTGGGTTTCGAACCGAAAGCTTCCCAGCGATTTTATGGCGCTATTCAACGATGCACTTAAGTATGGCGTTAACCACCTCGACGAGGCTGTACTCATTGGCAACCCTAAGGGAATTCTTACACCACAGGATACACGACGTTACCTCACCGAAAATATAAGCTACATTTTCGACAACGAGAAAATGGAGTCGATGAAGCTATTTCAAAAGTTGCATGCTCAAATGGAGACCGTGCCCAACTAAACTTCAATATTTCCTTTTCTTTAATTAGCCAAATTGATTAACGTCCAAATTTCGAAGCCTGTATGATTGCCATATACTACAAAGCACTTAAAAAGATAATCCTTGAGGCGGATGTAAAGGTTTTCGATGAGATAGACCCAGAGGAGATTCTTTGGATCGACCTAATCAATCCAAGCCTTAAGGAAAAGAAGGCGCTGGAATCGTTTTTGGGAACTAACCTCACCTCCCGACAAAAGGCTGAAGAAATTGAGAGCTCATCGCGCTACTCCGAAACGGAGAACTTGGTGATTGCCAACTCCAACTTCCTGATTCAGGAGGAGGATACCTTCACTTACGAGCCTGTTTCTTTTATTCTAAAAGATGGCATTCTAGTTTCCATGCGTAACGCCGAGCTGCGAGTATTCGACGAATCGACCCGAAAATTTCAGATTAACTACAAGGCCTATCCCTCCGGATTTCATATTCTTGTTGCACTGCTCGAAACTCGAATCGACCTCGATGCTGACATGGTGGAGAGCATTGCGCGAGAAATTTCACAGGTGAGCAAGCGGCTATCGCTCAACACCGATATCGACGAGGAGATCATCCTCACGATCAATCAGTTACAGGAAAACACCATGGTCATCCGCGAGAACATTATCGACAAGCAAAGGGTGCTATCGGGCATTATGAAGAGCGAGCGGTTCCCTTCCGACATCTACCCAAAGCTCTCCATTATGCTCAAGGACGTAAGCTCGCTGATTAACCACACCGACTTTAGCTTCGAGCGTTTGGAGTACTTGCAGAACACTTTCCTTGGGTTAATCAACATTGAGCAGAATAAGATTATTAAGATATTCACCGTGGCATCGGTGGTGTTTATGCCGCCAACCCTCATAGCCAGCGTTTATGGCATGAACTTTAAAACAATTCCGGAGCTCCAGTGGACAGCCGGTTATCCGTTTGCCATTGGCCTCATGATATTTTCATCACTACTTACTCTATACCTATTCCGCCGTAGGAAGTGGCTTTAACTAACACCACCAGGACACACCATGAAAACACTGCTTCACTTAACATTTTCGCTGCTTGTTGCCATCACCACTCTCACAGGGGCTAGGGCACAAGCTACCGATACCACACGACATGCAAAACAGCTGGTTTACCAGATCAATATTCTGAGTGAAATTGACCCTGCTGCATGGCGCATGGTGCAAAGTGGATTTAGGGAGGCTGAAGAGCTGCACGCCAAGCTGGTGCTCATTCGAATGAATACATATGGTGGAATGCTCAACTCGGCCGACTCCATCCGAACCAAAATTCTGAACAGTCCCATCCCCGTGTGGGTGTTCATCGATAACCAGGCAGCCTCAGCTGGAGCACTCATCTCCATTGCTGCGAGCAGAATATACATGCGCAAGGGAGCAAGCATTGGTGCTGCCACTGTGGTAAACCAAACGGGAGAAGCACTCCCCGACAAGTATCAATCGTTTATGCGCGCTATGATGCGCGCCACGGCCGAATCGCACGGCAAGGACACCCTAATCTCCGGTAAGGATACCACCTTCCTTTGGCATCGCGACCCGCTGATTGCAGAGGCCATGGTGGACCCACGAACGGTAATCCCCGGCATTATCGATTCCACCAAGGTGCTTACCTTTACAACGTTGGAGGCCATAAAGAACCACTACTGCGAGGGCGAGGCTGAGTCGGTAAGCGAGGTGCTAGCCATGGGTGGTGTTACCAACTACGAAATTCACGAGCAGCGTATCACCGGGCTGGACAGCATTATGGGCTGGCTGCTGAACCCGGTTGTGCAAGGCATTCTTATCATCCTCATCTTTGCCGGCATCTACTTCGAGCTGCAAACGCCAGGCATTGGCTTTCCCATTATTCTGGCCATTATTGCGGCAGCAGTTTACTTTGCCCCGCTCTACCTCGATGGACTTGCCGAAAACTGGGAGATCATTCTGTTTCTAGTTGGTCTTGTGCTTATTGCCATAGAGGTGTTTGCCATTCCTGGTTTTGGTATTGTAGGCATTACCGGTATTGTGCTCACCTTTCTTGGGCTTACCCTGAGCATGATAGACAACAACCTCTTTAAGCAGCAGGGGCCAATTCCTGCAGGCCCCATTGTGCAACCGGTGGTAATTGTCTCCGTGAGCATGTTCCTCTCACTGGTAATGGTGCTCTTTCTAAGCAAAAACCTATTTGGCAACAAACGCTCACCACTCTACCGTCTGGCATTACATGCCCGATTGACCGAGCAGGAAGGATTTGTTGGCGTGGACCTTAGCCAAAAAGATATGGTCGGAAAAACAGGAGTAGCCGTATCGGTGCTACGACCCTCGGGCAAGGTTGAAATTGATGGGGAAGTTTATGATGCCGTTTCCACAGACGGATTCACGCCAAAGGGCGAAACGGTGGTGGTTAAGAAAAATCTTGCGGGACAGCTCTACGTTACCAAACCATAAAATACTAGACCATGGAAACGCAATTTACCATTAGAGACTACAGGCCAAACGACTACCGGGGTGTGCTCACCCTGTGGCAGGCAACAGGGTTGGGTGGTGCTCACCGGGGCGACAACGATAAGGTGATTGCCAACACATTGGAGTTGGGCGGCAAAATGCTGGTAATTGAGGATACCGCATCGCAGGAGATTGTGGGCACCTCGTGGATGACCTTTGACGGACGACGGATTGGCCTCCACCATTTTGGAATCTTGCCACGGTTGCAGCGTACTGGATTGGGAAAAAAATTGGCCCGGGCCAGCCTTGCCTTTGCCAAGTATAAGGGCTACCAAATTAAGTTGGAGGTGCACCGCGACAACGCCAACGCCATAGCCCTATACACCAAGCTGGGCTTCACCTACCTCGGTGACTACGACGTTTACATTATTAGAGATTATGAGGGGTTGGATATTTAAGGTAAGAGGCTTACAAGCAAATTAGTTATAAGGGTTAGCGGTGTGCATCATTTATGATGCGTTTATGCCTACTACTGAATTAATGAGGTACAAAAGCAAGTAGTCAATCGGTTATTACCCCAATTATCTTAAATCAAAAATAATTCCAAAATTAAGAGATGCACCTAATGGTTTTATGATAGCGAATGTTTTAAAACCAGCTGTTAAAAATATTGAATTATTCTTCTTCTGATAATTCAACCCAAAATTTAACGATTGTGCTGCAAAACCTGAACCTAAATCAAAGACGTATGATATTATTGGACTAAGTCCCATTTTTGGATTAATGTAATTGACAGAAAATGGTATCTCAACCTTTGATGATATATCCGTACCAATTTTATTAGGACTGTGCAATCCAATTCCCAGATAAACCTTTTCGCTTTTTTCTGATTGCTGAAAAAGTATATCGAATCCATATGTTTGTATTAGAGCGTTGCTTGACTCTGGATCATCAACATTTGGGAAATAACCAACGACTCCTCCTGATACAATCAACTTTATTTTTCGTGGAATTCTTTTTTCATAGATAATGCATTTTTCATCCTGACATGTTAATTTCTGGTATTTCTCAGCAAAATCTATAATCTTTTGTTTATTAAGCTTATCTAATTTCGGGATCTCCTTTACAATCGGTTGACAATCAAATGTATAATATGTTAATAGCCCAACATAACCTTTTGATTCATTTTGCATCAGCTTCCCGTCAACATATTCAATTTTCTTGGAATATTTCAACTCCTCAATTGGTAGCGAATCTTTTGCAGCAAAATAGTGACTCTGCTGTGAGTCATCTAAGTAAAAATAAATATCAAGTCTTCCATGAACTAAATATTCCAAGAATAATCGAACCGGTTTATTGTCTATATCTATATTTTTAGACACATAATATTTACCATTTGTAAACCTATAACCATATATCTTATCACTACTGTCCGACTAAATTTAGAATAACAGGTTTTTGACTCTGCACACCAATAAACACGGGCAGTATTCTTGTTGCGTAAAAGGCACCTCCTCAGAAAACAAATTTAATTTGAGCGTCTAAAGCTGGCGACCCCCGC
>DATKVT010000129.1 GCA_035529935.1 Williamwhitmania sp.
AATGCAAAGCCTCACCCTCAGTAAGGGTATCGCCTATCTTAAAGTTGCCAGTATCGTGTAGGCCAATAATGTCACCGGGAAAGGCAAAGTCGATAATTGATTTCTTATCGGCCATAAAAGCGTTTGGACTAGCAAATTTTATGCTCTTTCCAAGCCTGACGTGAAGGTATGGCTTGTTTCGTTCGAATGTTCCGGAGCATATCTTCAAAAATGCGATCCTGTCCCGATGGTTGGGATCCATGTTGGCATGAATTTTAAACACGAACCCTGTCAACTTCTCCTCATATGGGCTAATCTCTCGCTCCTCTGTAAACGATTTTGTTGGGCTAGGGGCAATTTGAATGAAACAGTTGAGTAGCTCTTGAACACCAAAATTATTGAGAGCTGAGCCAAAAAATACTGGGGCAAGCTTCCCCTTCAGGTAAAGTTCTCTGTCGAACTCAGAATAAACACTTTCGATAAGGTTGATTTCCTCTTTTAGTGTCTTGGTAAAGGGTGAAATATATGAATCTAACACACTAGATTCAAATACGTTATCTATTTTAATATTTTCCTCACCAACGCGCTGTTTATCCTCCGAAAAGAAGAGATTGAGCGTTTTTTCAAACATATTATACACACCCTTAAATGTAGGCCCCATACTTATGGGCCAAGAGAGTGGTCTAACCGATATCTGGAGTTCCTTCTCTATCTCATCAAGCAAGTCGAAAGGGTCCCGCCCCACACGGTCAAGTTTGTTTATGAATACTATAACAGGGGTATTACGCATGCGGCAAACGTCCATAAGCTTTCGAGTCTGCGCTTCTACCCCTTTAGCACAGTCGATAACAATGATAACGCTATCAACGGCCGTTAAGGTTCTAAAAGTATCCTCAGCAAAATCTTGGTGTCCTGGGGTGTCAAGAATATTGATTTTAGCATCATTATATTCAAATCCCATGACGGAGGTAGCGACAGAGATTCCCCTTTGTCGTTCAATCTCCATGAAGTCGGAGGTTGCTGCCTTTTTTATTTTATTCGACTTAACTGCACCAGCAACGTGAATTGCACCACCAAAAAGCAGTAATTTCTCCGTTAGGGTAGTTTTTCCTGCGTCTGGGTGACTTATTATAGCAAATGTTCTTCGTCGGTTAATTTCGTGCGTTAAATCCATTATTTATTATTTTTTTGAAGGTGCAAAGTTAATTGTAAATTTATTTCGGCGAAGGTATTTGAGCTAGAAGCGAAAAGAAATGACATTATAATGACATCTTGCCATGACGGTGGGCTACTAGGTTACTTGAAACAACCAAATTATCCTACTTTTTTTGGAAATAGGAATACTTATTTTACGACAACCTGTTAATCCATAATTCTGTTGACTACCGTAGGCGGGAGTTCTTAACAGGGTAAAGTGTGAAATATAAGAATCCAAATGTTCCAGCCCTTATTAGTTTTGTGGGCGGTACCATAATGTCAACGATATTAATGTTATTGTGCGCTGATATAAAACAATTTATCAATCTACATTAGCCTTAATTATAGCTCTATTTATGCGCCGAACAAAGCAAGGCCCATTATAGATAAACCCAGTATAAACCTGAATAAGGCTTGCACCAGCTTTAAGCATATCGAGGGCATCTTTTTCAGACATTATGCCACCAACACCTACAATAGGAAGCTTACCGCCAGTAATAGAGTAGATATGCTCAACAAGTTTTATCGACTTTTCAAATAGTGGTTTTCCGCTCAATCCGCCACTTCCAAGACTGTTAACCTTCACCTCCGGAGTAACAAGCCCCTCACGGCTGCGAGTGGTGTTGGTTGCTACAATTCCATCTAGGCCAAATTGCATTGCCGTTTTTACCTGCTTAGTGGCTTGATCTAGGCTTAAATCAGGGCTTACCTTAAGCAGAATTGGTCGGAATTGCGCTTGTTGACTTCTCAGCTTTGTAAGCTGGCTTAAGATGCTACTCAATTCGTCACTTTCCTGAAGTTCATGTAAGTCTGAAATATTTGGGCAGGACACGTTAACAACGAAATAGTCCACATAGGGATATAACCCCTGAAACACCTCAGCATAGTCCTCTACTGCTCTACTATTTGGCGTCAAGGTATTTTTTCCAATATTTCCTCCAACAATAATTTTTTTTCTCCGTTTTGCTAATTTCGCTACAGCAGCCTCAAGTCCAAGGTTGTTAAACCCCATCCGATTTACAAGGGCTTGGTCTTCAGGAAGTCGAAAGCTACGCGGTTTTGGATTACCAGGCTGCCCCTTGGGAGTAACAGTTCCCACTTCAATAAAACCAAAGCCTAGAGCATCCATTTCAGAAATAAGCTTGGCATCCTTATCAAAACCAGCAGCAAGGCCCACCGGGGACGGGAACTTCAATCCAAAAACGGTACGTGTTATGCGGCTATCGTTAACACGCAGTGTTTTTCGCACTAGTAGTCTCAGACCTGGAATTACAAATAAAATTCTAAGTGAATTGGCTACAAGTAGATGGACAGATTCAGGGTTAAGACAAAATAGAAGAGGTCTTATAAGTCGCTTGTACATCGAAATTTTTCACAAAAATAGCAATTATTGAAATCCTACCCAGGAAAGTATTCAGAAAACGTCTTATCCTTGAAAAATATCATGACCCTCTCTACATCCTTTTTGTTTATCGCATTCATAGGAAGATGACTTTCCCCAATTTTATCTGTAGATGCTTCATTTACAGGCGCTTTTGTAGTATTGCTAGGTGTCACACGTTGCGCCTCATCCAGAATATTAGGCGGTGAATCAAAAAGGGTAGCTTGTACTGATTGACGGTACATTCCACCCTTACCAGTAATTAACCATTCAGGATTAATTTCAGGAAATTTTTGGAGTATTTTCTCAATAAAATCGAAGGAAGGCTTATTTCTTCCTGATAGAATATGAGAAATGCTGGACTTCTGCACTCCAATAATTTCAGCAAATCTGGTAGCCGTTAGCTGCTTACCGGTAAGCAATTTAAGAAGCCTATCCTGCATAACCAAAAAGATATTCACAAATATAAACAGAAATTCACATGATGCAAAACAACGTGGGTTACATTTGTATATTATCAATGATTACATTTGTGATAACACTAAATGTGTATATGGTTTTAATGCTAGGGCTATATCAGTTGCATAGACTTATCTAGTTATGACATAAGGCTATAGAATATGCTTGTTCCTTAAAGTGAATTATAGTTGATATATATTACAATATTGGTTATTAGATATATATAATGTACATATAGTAATATAACACTCCAAATACATCTATTTGACGTAATAATAATCTTTTTAGTTAAAGTATGTTATCATAAATTATACATATTAATCTGGTATATAGTATATTATGATTTAAATTAGTCATAACAACTTGAGAAACATTACCTGCCAAGATGGTGGTTTACATTTGTAATTAGATAATTGTAGCTGAGCAGTCTCTCTCCTTTCCTATTTTTGTCTAACAATATTCATTAATTAAGGCATATGGCAACCTAAATACTCAGGCTCCTCTAAGGCCCTCAGTAGATAGGGCATGAATGCAGAACTATTCATTGAGATGATGTTAAAGCACCGAGAAATGAGGCTTTTAGCCTTCCTATGAAGAATAGCACAATAAATCACACAGAAATATGCTGCATGATTCATCATTTACACATGAATATGCCGAAATACTAGATATTCGAAGTATTAGATATGTGATACAGCTATAGATAATTGGACCTAGCGGTATTTTTTTTGCTGCGTAACAGATGGAAGGGCCAAAGAAAAAGCCAATTCAATGAAGAATTGGCTCAATTTTGGTTAGCTTATGACTAAACAAAAGGGGCTAGAATGAGTAAGTTGTATTGTCGCGGCTAAAATCGTATGGTGAGAGCATTACTTCTTGGGTTACATTTGTAAACTCCATCTCCTCTAACAATCCATGATCGCTATAAATTTCAATTTTTATTGGTATCAACTCCTTTTTATCAATGAATACGTACATTTTTCTAGCGTAATCAGATGGAATTGTGAGCATTGTTAGATCAGGGATACAGCTGGGATCCACATTGGGATTGAGCATCCTTAAGGTGTAGAGAAATAGATGCTGTGATTTGGCTATAGAATAGAGGGTTTCCCCCTTCTTTGTTCGATAATGTTCAAGCCGATAGGAAGGATTATCGACTAGGAATCGAAAACACTGTTTTTCAAGGCAGAGCTCTTCCCCTTCATAGGTTACGGAAGCCTGTTTATTCACTGTAGTGATATGTTTCACAACTTCAACCAGATACCAGTAGCCTGCTTCAAAAATTGGATGCCTAGACTCTCTTAGCATAATATTACCAAGAGGATCGAGAGAAAAGGATATCCAAGGAAATGAATTTCTATGAATTAATACCTTGTTGTTGTTAACGCCTTCAACATAAAGAAGTTCTAATCCTTTTTGAGGCGAATCTTGCCTATAATAGAAGTCAAATGGATGTTTTCGCAGCTTAAAAAAGCCTGTCTTGCTATTTCTTTCCCCTGACGGTTCAACCTCACTAAACCTTAATTGAAACGAGATGGTATTCTCCATCTCGAGCTTGTTCAATGTCGACCAGAAAATTTTAAGCTGGTCATTTTTTTGTGGGGCAGCCCATGCATTTTGATTTAATGCTATCATTGCAATTCCTACCACAGCATTTCGCAAACAACTTAACATAATTAATGCGTTTTCCTTGCCCTATTTAAAAATAGTAAAAGCCAGAGAGCATGTAAGCCGGGTTCTGTTTCTAGGTATTGCTACCCAAACCCTCACCATTTATCTATTCTTAGAGTCACCCCTAAGCTCAAGCGGCCTACCCCCCGGCATTGGACGAGCAGTCCTCAGCTGCCGGTATACATGGCCTTACAACCCATAAGACGTACGGCTCTCAGTGTCGCCACTGAAACCGGTGGGCTCTTACCCCACCTTTTCACCCTTACCGCATCCGAAGATGTGGCGGTTTTTTTCTGTTACGTTACTATGCCCTCGCGAACATCTTCCCGTTAGGAAGCATGGTGCTCTGTGTTGCCCGGACTTTCCTCCATTTTTTCAAACAGCGGTGAAGCTGCTCTCTGGCAATTACAAATTAGAAACTACTTTAACATTACTAAGGTTGCACCATAACCGTATTCTTTGAACGATGCATCCTGATATCTCAACTTTGCATAGGTTGTATCCAGCAGCTTTCTTAACTCAAACTTCAGCTTACCATTTCCAACTCCATGAATGAATACTATTCTTTTCACTTTTGACTTTATTGCTCCTTCCAAGGAGGTAGTGAACCGTGCCAACTGGATATCCAAAATCTCCTTTGATGTGAGAGTTGAATAATCATCAACCAGCTCCTCAATGTGCAGATCAACCTCCTCCATCTCTGGAGTCACAACTTTATTGGCGGTGGATTGTGTTGCTGCCGATTTTGGTAGGAGCATTGCCTCTTTAATCTTCTCCGGTTCAGGAATTTCAACGGTATCCTTCTCCGTAAGTTTCACCAACATCGCTTTTTCATCGAAAAAGTCATTCACTACATAAGCTCCTGGACGCAACAATTTTACTGATGATACGCTAATATTAAACTGCTCCGCCGGTTTTAATGTAAACTCCCTATTCTTGAAAAATAGGAGTTGAAAATTCAACGTAATACCTTGTGGCAAATCAGTTTGTGAAATAACTCCAAGTAACACTTTCGTATCAGGTTCAAGCATTCCCGCATCCAACGGCTGAAAGTGAGCACTAGTTTCCGCCCTTGAAATAACATAAAATGCCCGATATGAGCCATCATTTACCAAGAACATTCTCATCTTACCATCTGTTGGATGAACCGAATTTTCTGGAACAAGTGCCAACAGTAGCGCAACACTTTCACCATCGGGATCCTTATCTCCTTCTAATTGTGAAGAAGAGTTGCTTTCAGGTTCTACAATTTTGGAGGCAGCCAATATTTCAGGCTTTCCGCCCTTGTTCAATAAGGATTCATTTGTATCCGTTATAGCCGAATTTCGGCTATTTTCTTTTTTATTGGGCTCACTGGAAAGAATAAGGTCACTAATTAGGCAAGGTAAATCGAATCCATCTTTGGTTTCAACCAGAACCTGATTGTTTATCAATATTTTAACTACGGTTCCCTCTCCAACCTCGTTGAGAAACTTCACTCTAGAACCTACACTTAACTCCATGATATTTTCCCTTCGTGTTTACAACGTCTTAAGTTTGCAAAAATAGTTAATTTTGCTCCACAAAAAATGTATTATACCTATTATACCCAAACACGTGCAATTTATTCCTGTTGACATTGACAATTACACCTATCAACTACCTGAATCACGAATTGCAAAATTCCCAGTTGATGATAGAGATAAATCTAAACTGCTCATCTACAAGGGTGGAGATATTGAAGATGACCAATTTGCTAACATGCCGAACCTACTTAAACAAAAGGTATTTATCTTTAATAACACAAAGGTTATTAAGGCACGGCTTCTCTTTAAACGCGCAACAGGGGCTACCATTGAGGTATTCTGCCTTGAGCCAATACAGCCGGTTGACTATCAGGAGATGTTTGGCTCCACAAAGCCAGTTGCATGGAAGTGCCTAGTTGGAAACCTCAAGAAGTGGAAGGAGGAAACACTATCAATGCCGTTAACTATAGGCCATGATACCATTAAACTTGAGGCTTGCAGGGAGGAACCCCTTCCAGAAGGGCTAATTATCCGATTTTCTTGGGACAACACCAACATAAGTTTTGGACAGGTTCTAGAAGCAGCCGGTGCCATTCCAATACCACCCTACCTAAACAGAAAGGAAGAGACAATTGATGAGACAAGGTATCAAACTGTATATTCAAAATGGGAAGGGTCTGTTGCTGCTCCTACGGCAGGACTGCACTTTACTGAATCGGTTATTCAACGGCTTAAACTGAGTGGCTCTCAAATGGTTGAGTTGACACTTCATGTTGGTGCTGGAACGTTTAAACCAGTGAAAGCGAGTTCGATTAGCCAGCACACTATGCATAGTGAGCACTTTTCGGTACCCCTAGAATCATTGGAGGTGATTAAAAAAAGCATAGGGCATATAATAGCTGTTGGAACTACTTCCGTTAGAACACTTGAATCCCTTTACTGGATTGGGGTAAGCATGATAGATAGTGCAGGTGGCAACTGTTCCTTTCAACTCAAACAGTGGGATGCATACCAACTTGTGGATACTATTCCGGCGGCCACAGCAATTGACAAGTTAATCTCGTTTTGTAAATCTGAGGGTATCACCCATTTTGATGGTTCAACTCAAATAATGATCTCACCAGGTTATAAATTTCATTTGATCAATGGTATGATAACCAATTTTCACCAACCACGTAGTACTCTACTGCTACTGATTTCAGCATTTATTGGAGATGATTGGAAAAAGGTATACCAGCATGCAATGGAGAATGGCTATAGGTTCTTGAGCTATGGAGATTCTTCATTGCTCCTTCCAGCCAGTGTCGAATGATATTAAACATAACGGATATGTTCCCAATTCGCAATACATTATAAGCTGGTTCACAGTTATTTGTAAAACAATTTAGCAATATGGTTAATATTAGCAAAACAATGTGGCTACCCACATCTAAAAAGGAGATAGAATCACTCGGGTGGGAACAACCTGACGTTATTCTATTCTCTGGCGATGCTTATGTTGACCATCCTTCGTTTGGTATTGCAGTAATAGGCCGAATTCTTGAGCATGCTGGTTTTAAGGTTGCCATTGTTCCCCAACCAAACTGGAGGGATGACCTTCGTGACTTTAAAAAGTTAAGACCTCCACGCCTTTTTTTTGGAATTTCCTCGGGTGCCATGGACTCCATGGTCAACCATTACACTGCCAACAAGCGCATCAGAAGCAATGATGCCTACACACCAAATGGTCAAGCTGGCTTTCGACCTGACTATGCTGTAAGCGTATATAGCAATATTCTCAAACAACTCTACCCAGAAATACCAGTAGTAATTGGAGGAATTGAAGCTTCACTTCGACGACTTACACACTACGACTACTGGTCAGACTCCTTGATGCCATCCATTCTATATCAGTCCAAGGCCGACATTCTGGTTTATGGAATGGGGGAAAAGGCTATTGTTCAGATTGCTAAGTTACTAGACGAAGGAAGTGCAATTCAAACAGCTACGACCATACCGCAGACCGCCTATATTTCACAGGTAGAGCCAGAGGACGTAAATTATGTTAAGCTCTACTCCTTTCAGCAATGCACAGAAAGTAAAACTAAGTTTGGGCAGAATTTTGCTCTCATCGAAACGGAGTCAAATAGAGTCTCTCCAAGCAACTTAGTTGAAGAGGGACCTGCAGGTTTTGTTATTGTGAATGCTCCATTCCCAACAGCTACCACAGCGGAATTGGATTCCTATCACGATCTACCTTTCACCTACCTGCCTCACCCCCGCTATGATGGAAAGGGAGCAATCCCTGCATTTGAGATGATAAAAACATCAATTAATATTCATCGTGGATGCTTTGGTGGTTGTTCTTTCTGTACCATTTCCGCTCATCAGGGAAAGTTTGTTACAAGTAGATCGCAGAAATCTATCATTAATGAAATAAACAAGATAAAGGAGTTGCCAGATTTCAAGGGCTACCTATCTGACCTTGGTGGACCATCGGCCAACATGTACATGATGAAGGGAAAGGACCTAACCCAATGTGAAAAGTGTCGACGCCCCTCCTGCATTTTCCCCAAAATTTGCAAGAACCTTAATACCTCCCATCGCCCACTACTCGATCTCTACCACAACGTTTCGAAAATTGAAGGCATAAAAAAAGCATTCATAGGTAGCGGAATACGTTACGATCTTTTCTTAACTGACGGCGTTGGTGATCCATTTGAAAATTATGAATACTTGAAGGAGGTCATTCTGCATCACACCTCCGGACGGTTAAAGGTGGCTCCTGAGCACACCGCTCCATCGGTATTAAAGAGAATGCGAAAACCAGATTTTGGACTTTTTGAGAAGTTGGATATGGAGTTTAATAAAATCAATCGTTCAGCCGGGGTAAACTTTCAGTTAATACCGTACTTCATATCAAGCCATCCGGGCTCCACAGAACAGGAGATGAGGCAGCTCTCAGATGTTACTCGAAGCTTAGACTTTAAATTGGAGCAGGTTCAGGATTTCACACCTACCCCAATGACACTCTCGTCCACCATTTTTTATACAGGTATTGATCCCTATACAGGCGAAAAAGTTTATGTGGCCCGAACCAAGGAGGAAAAATTGCGACAACGGGATTACTTTTTTTGGTATAAAAAGCCTCAGGAATCAAGAGCACAAAGTAACCGTAACAATTGGAAGGTTAGGTACAAAAAAAAGTAGAAGAGCTACGAAAGCTCTTCTACCGATACAATATTTTTGTTCCGCCTAGGCTGCAAGTGATGTTCCAATAAGGAACACAGCAGCAAGTGAAATAATGGCATACAATTCAGGGAATACAGCAAGAATAAGTGTGTTACCAAAAACCTTGTGGCCATTACCAATAGCAGTAATACCATTTGCACAAACCTGGCCCTGACGAATTGCTGAAATTAGACCAACAGTGCCCATTGCCAGCCCTGCACCAAATATAGCGGCTGCTTGAAACCACGTAATGGAAGGCACGAGAAAATCTTTCAACATAAAGTAACCAGTAAAGCCATAAAGGCCCTGCGTTCCTGGAAGAGCGCTTAAAACAAGAAAATTACCAAAAGCGCCACTCTCCTTTTTGAGTGCTCCAATGGATGCATTTCCAGTAATAGTTACCCCAAGGGAACTACCTACCCCCGAAAGGATGACCATAAGTGCGATTCCGATGTAAGCAAAAATGATTGGTCCCATAATTAATAGTTCTAAAAGTTTAACATTTAATAGGTTAATTATTTTTTTTAAAAGGATTGTAAAGCGTCCCCCCTCCAGTAAAATTGGCATTTTTATAGAACTCCACAAAAGTAAGACGCATTGGATGCACAAGTGCTCCAAGCCCTCCCATGAAAAGGTTAATTGAATGCCCAACTACCAAAATTAGAACAATGACAATTTGCTTTACAATAATAATATCCGGAGCCATACCGAAGGCAAGGCTGTTATACACTCCTCCCAAAATTGCTCCCGAGAGAGAGAGTGCAAACAATCGAATGTAGGAAAGGACATCACCTAGCAAACCAGTTGCCATGTTGTAGCTATCCCAAATTCCCAATCCGAAATTGAGAAATGGATTTTTGCCAGGACTATTGAAGAAAAAGATGGCAATTCCTGTAACAGCTGCCACAATTAGGTGAAGATGTCCCCATGGTTTGAGTGCAGGAACAATACCTCCAAGTGCGTAGCATGCCGCTGTAAATGAAATAAAGACAAACCATCCAATTGTAGTAACAGCATACCACCAGTTATTCTGCTTGGCAAGGTTAAAAGCCTTGATGGCCATGCCGAACAAAATCTGAACTGCACCAACCATCAATGCTAAACGAAACAACTTTTGCGAATCGAGCATAATGTTATGCAGACTGCTGGCCCATCCCAAGTTAAGTTTTAACAGGTCAACGCCAAATAGGGTGCCAGTAATTATACCAAAAATAATGGTTGCAAGACCAAGCCACTGTATGAGCGACATTATTGGCCTTAAGTCAGCCTTAACCTTTGATTTGAAGATGGTCGCTACTAATAATAATATTACTCCATACCCTGCATCGGCCAAACAGAAGCCAAAGAACATCATGAAGAAGGGAGCAAAGAAGGAAGTTAGATCTATTTCATTATAAACAGGCAATGAGAATAGAGCACCAATGGGTTCGAATAACTTTGCGAAGCGATTATTCTTCAACAGTATTGGGGGATTATCTTCTACCTTTCCCTCTTCAGCAAGATAGTATACTCCATTTACTTCGGCAAATTCCTCTATTACTTTCCTTTGCTCGGTTGGTGCCCATCCCTCTAGCAACATAACCTTCTCATCGGCTTCAAGAAGGGTGTCATCCCATACCTTTTGAATAACTAGAGAATTCTGGGCTTTTAACATTTCCTTCTCAAGCAATTCCTTTTGACTGGCCATGGAGCCATACTCAGCCACAATGTGATCCAGCTGTTGTCGAATTAGTGCCAATTCTTCCGTTTTTTCTGAAAATGACGCAACGGGAGGTTTCATCTCGATGGCATCATGAATTATGGCATCACCCTCCTGATAAACGGCGACAAAGTACACAGTGCCATCGATGCGAGCAATTTCCTCAATTGGAAACTCCTGAAACCAATTTGGGTTAAAACGTTTTTCTGCAACAGAGTAATACTTCAGTGTGAGACCAAGAGAGGCAAGCCTATTGAGATCGGAGGCAGAAAAATCGCCCCATGGACGAACATCCTTCAGTTCCTTCTCAACTCTTTTTTCTTGGTTTTCAAGTTGCTCATTCTCCTTGCGAATCGCAGCTAACCTTGCCAGAAAGTCGTCGAGTGAAAACTCCTTCAGATTGGGTTGCTCTGAAGCCTGCTTCCCCTCCAAGAAAGAGATTGCACCTTTAAGCTGGGCAATCAAATCTAGCAAGTTCTTCTCCTTTTCGCCAATATGCTGGTGCTTTTCCGACACATGTATCAACCCCATATTTTGAAGGTTCTCCAAAAAATTCGGATACTCTTGATGGTACACCAGAAAAGCAAATTTGGTCATCGGGATAATCATTGCTCGTCCTCCACAATCTCGTAACGTTTCTTTACAATCTTTTGAGCAGATTTAGAAAGGTTCTCTTCGTCTTCAAGAAAACGCTTTATCTTGCGAATAGCCTCTTCATACCCGGGGATTTGAACCTTCTCATACAGGTTTACCTTCTGAGTTGTCTTCTTTCGAGCAAAGTCAAGTAGTTTCATCTTCTCAAGGTAAAACTCTCTTTCAATGCCAATGTAGGCTAAATCTTGTAATATTTTTATTCCATCGGTAAACCAGAACGGTTTGGAAAAAACATTAAACTCCTTCACCGTAAAGATAACATCCTCAAGAATTGGAATTTTAACACCTGCAATTTTAACAACCCTAAGGTTAACGTCCTCAACCGTAATCAATCCTGGCTCAAACTCACCCCACAAACCAACCATGAAGTCATATTCAGCCATTTTCTGGATCAACTTGTTACTCAGATCCTCGGCAATTGTCTTGGCTTTCTTTACTTCAAGGCGAAGGGCCGATTCCTTATTTTTAATGGTAGGCAGAGCCCTTACCCTGATTTTAAGTTGCTTGTTAAGGTCGTTAAGTGAAGTTTTATTAAACTGAAACTTTATTGCCATAGCAATTAATTTGTGAGGTTAATAAACCCAGCAGGTTAGTTACCCTGCCAGTACTTTTCAACCAATTCTGCCTTAATACCAACCTCTGCCTTTGAGAAATAGGTGCCAAAAAGTTCCCATCCAGTGTTGAGCATTGTTTCAATGTTCTCGTTAACATCAATAGCAAGCAACCGCTCAGAGTATGCTTTGGCATACTTGAGCGTACGCTCATCATAGTCGGTAAGGTCAAAACCATTTTCTAACTTGGTTTTCGCGTTGGCTGCATCGGCATAAAGACGCACAGCCGCGTTCATAACCTGTGGATGATCCTCGCGCGTTTTCATTCCAATTACCAGCTGTTTTAAGCGTGATAAACTTCGGAAAGGATCCACAATAACTTTACCGGTGTCGGAATCGGAGCGTAAGAAAAGTTGTCCTTCTGTAATATAGCCAGTATTATCAGGAATTGCGTGGGTAATATCCCCACCATTCAAGGTTGTAACTGCAATAATAGTTATGGAACCGCCTTCTGGAAACTGCACTGCCTTCTCGTAAATACGTGCTAGGTCAGAGTAAAGCGAACCGGGCATACTGTCCTTTGAAGGAATCTGGTCCATACGATTCGATACAATACTGAGAGCATCGGCGTAGAGGGTCATGTCGGTAAGCAGTACGAGAACCTTCTCGTTCTTGTCTACGGCAAAGTATTCGGCGGCAGCAAGCGCCATATCTGGTATAAGCAAGCGCTCAACAGGTGGATCGTCAGTAGTATTTACAAAACTTACAATACGATCGAGCACGCCAGCATTGTCGAACACATTTTTAAAGAAAAGGTAATCGTCATTTGAAAGGCCCATTCCCCCAAGGATAATTTTATCGGCCTTAGCCCGAAGTGCAACCATGGCCATAACCTGATTGTAAGGCTGGTCGGGGTCGGCAAAGAATGGAATCTTTTGTCCAGATACTAGGGTATTATTCAGGTCAATCCCTGCAATACCTGTTGCAATAAGTTCAGACGGTTGCATACGACGAAGCGGATTTACCGAAGGGCCACCCACTTCTCTATACTCTCCCTCGATTTCTGGTCCATCACCAATTGGCTTTCCATAGGCATTGAAGAAACGACCAGCTAAATCATCGCTAACGGTTAACTTTGGTGGCTCGCCAAAAAATATCACCTCGGTATTGGTCGCAATACCTTCGGTTCCTGAAAAAATTTGAAGCGTAACCAAGTCGCCCATAATTTTCACTACCTGAGCCATTTTCCCTCCAACCAGCGCTAGCTCTTCATTGGAAACCCCCTGAGCTCGTAGCGTGCAGGTGGCCTTGGTAATACCTGTTATTTTGGTATATATTCGCTGAAATGCTTTTGTTTCCATTCCTAAGCCCTTCTTTCGTTTAGCATAGTGTTGAGCTCCTTTTCATAATTAGCAAATTGCTCCGACTCAAACTCCGAATAGTTCATCTGTTTGAGAGTATTGATAAGGTTCTTATAGTAGGTGGTACATTCCTCGAAATTCTCAAAACTAAAAGATTGACGAGAAATATTCATTACCAAATTCAGCATGTATTTTTGACGATTTAGTGGACAAGACTGGTCGATCTTGTCAAATCCATCCTGCTGAAGTATAATAAAGTCAATTAATTCTGACTTCCAAAACTTATCATGGTAGTCAATTGGAACACTATCATCACCTAAAATATTGATCTGTTCGTAGGCTTCCTTACCTCTCCGAACCAGATTCTTAGCCTCCATAACAAGGTCAACCCAGTTATCCTGAATTTTTGTATTTAAATACTCAATGATTTCAGGGTATTCAAGATATTTAGAGTAACTGTCGAGTGGGTCAATAGCGGGGTAACGTTTAGAGTCGGCTCGTTGCTGTGAAAGTCCGTAGAAACAACGCGCCGCCTTTTTTGTAGACTCAGTAACTGGTTCTTTCAAGTTACCACCCGCTGGAGAAACAGTTCCGATAAAAGTAACAGAACCACTTGATCCATTATTAAGGTATACAAAACCTGCGCGAGCGTAGAAGTTTGAAATGATAGCCGGAAGGTCCATTGGGAATGCATCGGGGCCTGGCAACTCCTCCAAACGGTTTGACATTTCACGAAGTGCTTGAGCCCAGCGAGAAGTGGAGTCAGCTAACAACAAAACCTTCAATCCCATTGATCGGTAGTATTCACCAATAGTCATGGCGGTGTAAACTGAAGCTTCACGAGCAGCAACAGGCATGTTTGAGGTGTTACATATAATGGTAGTACGCTCCATGAGTTTTCTACCCGTTCGAGGGTCAACCAAGTGGGGAAATTCCACAAACATCTCCACAACCTCATTTGCGCGTTCACCACAAGCTGCAACAATAATCATATCGGCATCAGCTTGTTTAGAAATGGCATGTTGAAGTACAGTCTTGCCACAACCAAAAGGTCCGGGAATAAATCCAGTACCGCCTTCTGCCATTGGATTGAAGGTGTCAATTGATCGAACACCTG
>DATKVT010000130.1 GCA_035529935.1 Williamwhitmania sp.
TTTCATCTCTCGATGTTTGCCAGCGATAAAGCCTAACGCCTGCTGCCATTTGTTGTTGCTTATTTATTTCCCCTTGAGCATTACCAACCTCATTTCTCGCAATAAATTTTGCGTTATTATATCCTTTTCGAAATGAAGTCGGTTTATCTCCTAGTTTCTTTTCTCTAGAAATAGGCCTTTCTATTTTCTTGGCTATAGTTTCCCACCTTTGACCTGTTCTTATGCCTTCGGCTATTTCATTTCTAAGATTAGTCAAAATGGTCTGATTATTGGCGTAAAGGTTATTTGCGGTCGTTAGTACTGACATTTGTATAGCGGCTTGTAGTTCTGGAGGCGCTATAGAGAGTGTATTCAAACCGACTTGTCTTGCGATCTCCGATGCCTCTATATCGGACATCCTTTGAAAAATAGGACCTAATTGCCCGGCAATATATTCCTTGGAATAAAAACCCAAAAACTGAGATTCAATCTGCTCGATTATCTGATTTATTGTTTCCATTTCAAAATTATCTTGCGAAAATTGCTCAATCGCTTGCTGATCTAAATCATTTCCTTTTTGGGAAAATTTTCTAATCAATTCTGATAATGCGCTTTTAGTATATTGCTGCAGGTCTTCAATCATTTTTTTGGAGAAACGTATTACCTTTTCCTCGTTTGCAATAATACGCCTAGTTGTCCTCCTAGGATTGATATTGGACTTTCTTTTTGTTTTTGCTTTACGCTTCGTCGTTTTCATCGGTTTCACCATCCAAACCAAGTTCATCATCGTCGAGATCAGTTTCAAATGAATATTCCCCTGATCCGAATCTCGACTTAGCCACTTCTACAGAATCATAGACACCCTGTGTCATATAGATATTGTCAATATTGGCCTGAGCTAGACGGGTATTGATAATTGTTTCTTGAGATTCTGAATAAAGGGGATTGAATTTATATGTCCAATTGTCAGGTTCTAAAATTTGATTTTTGGATTGTCTAAAAAGCAGTGTTGTCAGTCTATCGATTGGACCCCGCAACATCATAGATTGCTCTCTTGCCACTTTGTCGTAGTAGTCAACTAGTTGTGAGTTTCCAGTTTCGCCAAGACTGGACCCAGGCGATTCTCCCATCAGTCTAGAATGGGGTATTCCAGATGCAGCAATCAGTCTATCCTTCACTATCCCATAGATATCTTTGACCCCGCCTACTGCGGCTTGCTTATTGTCAAATTCGTCCTCTTTATCTAAAACGATAGCCCTAAGACTTGATCGCATGAGGTTAACAAAATTTAATTTGTTAACGACCAGCTCACTTTCATCTTGACTGATCGCCTCGGTCATACCATCTAATTTAAAAACCGCTTGATTAAATTCCGAAAGGATCGTTACAATAGAATCATTCGATTGACCATAAGACGAAATTGGTTTCATAAGCCTTCCAAAAATCGAATCATCCCAATACCCATTAGCTATAAATAAATTATTAGGAAGCTTGATACCGTCAAAGCGAATGATTCTAGTATAGTGTATTCGATACATTGTTGCGTCTGGTGTTGTCGATCCAGATGAGTTATAAGTATAATAATTTGGCTTACCGTAGTTCGGGCTTGCTAGATTCGCCTCCATGTCTAGACTCATTACATCTAGATCCCATCGATCGAAAACATGCAGAGCATTTATCTTTCGAATCATGTTTAAATTCAGTGGAGTGTCTAGTGCTGCACTATCGTCAACGGAAATGAATACCGCTGATCCTCCCTGTATTCTTGCGAGCTTCCATGCCCAATTAAAAACCTCCCAAACATTCAATCGATCAAATTCATTATTTAACGCCTTTATAGTATCGTTTGCCCACTGTTTATCATCGTCGGCTATTTTCCATGAAATGCCTTCCTTGACCGCATCGTCTGGTATTGCGTCCACTAATATTCCTGAGATATCGTCGGAAGCATAAAGATTTTCGGCAATCATTTTTGGCGTTCTATCCCATAGAGCATAAGCGCCAATTGTTTTATCGATACCCCGTACACCCACACCGGTCGCCACGTTGATCCAATTATCCGCGTTTTTTTTTGTTTTGTTTTTCATTATTTATATGCCCTCAAATATCTCAAACCTTTTAATGAACTGAAATGTATTAGACCCTGGGATATAGCGTCAACTATATCATCGTTTGCACAAACCGGAAATGAAGTCAGCTCGTCTAGTATTGCTTTTGTTTCTGGATGATTTGCTGGTATGTGAAAATTTCCAGATTCGAAAATTGGAGAAACCGAGTGCAGCCTCTCATCTTTAGAGGCCGTAGATCGGACGGGAATCAAGCCGGTAACCTTTTTACCTAACAGCGACAAAATTGCTGGGCCATTTGCTTTATCCTCGATTAAAATGGTCAAGCAATTAGGCCACCGTTTGGACATCTCGGTTATTTCCTTTCCCGAATCTATCACATCGGCCTTTTTTCTATAGAAGTCTATAAGGTAGAAGTCGGCATTTTTTTTTGCAATTGTTATTCCAACGGTGTAGGAGGTCCCAGTCTTTTTAAATTGCAAGTCCCAGCTCTGAATTATTTCTGTCGATTTCAATTTTTGAGGATCAAACGGGAGACTATGATACAGCTTAACCCACTCCTCCCTAATTATATTACCCCCATCTATTTTCGGCTTTTGCTGAAATAGAGCTGCCCACGTATAGCTTCCAACTTCCCTCTTTTTCTTCATTAGCTGTTCGTAGTCGCCCTTTTCCTCTGGCCAAAGCGGTTCATTTTTTTCCGTTCTAGGGTCGTATTCGTTTTCGTAATCCTTGTCCGGTCCTAGCTCTGGAAAAGATAGAACCTCCCACCCGTCCTCGATAGCTCCGTCTTTAAGCAGTTGTCCGGCTACGTCGTGGGTGTGCCAACGCGTGTGCATTAGTATTGTGTGGGAGGTATTATGTATCCGTGTACTGACCACAGCGCGCCACCAATCCATTTTTCTTTTTCGATAAGTAGTAGAAAAAGCCTCGGAAAGATCCTTTATTGGATCATCGCAGATGAAAAGTCCGGGGGAG
>DATKVT010000131.1 GCA_035529935.1 Williamwhitmania sp.
TATTGATGAGAACGTATCGTTCACTGACCTGAAGCAGACTTTGCTCAGCTTTGCAAGAGAAATGTTTGGAGAAAATACAGAGATAAGATTACGACCTTCCTATTTCCCATTTACTGAACCTTCTGCAGAAATGGATGTAAGTTGCAAAATCTGCAATGGTGCTGGTTGCAACGTATGTAAATATACAGGTTGGCTCGAAGTGCTGGGTTGTGGAATGGTCGATCCTAATGTTCTCGAAAATTGTGGCATCGATTCTAACCGCTATTCTGGTTTTGCCTTTGGTATGGGCATTGAACGAATAGCCATGCTCAAGTACCAGATAAAAGACCTGCGCTTATACTTTGAAAACGATTTACGCTTTTTACGTCAATTTTCACAGTCATATTAGTAAAAAAGCCAAGAATTCTTGGCTTTTTTACTGTTTTTAATTTCGGTTTTATTATTCTCATTTTTGCACTATCTTTCGGCACAATTACAACATTACAGCGATGAAAAAGCCATGGAAAGAATTACCGAATTGCCCTGGGTGTAGTGTTTCTGAAATTAATATTTTCAAAAACCTCAACACAGAGGAGCGTGAGTATCTTAACCATGAAAAAAACTGTAATTCCTACCTAAAAGGTGATATAATATACCACGAGGGAAATAGAATCACCGGGTGCTACTGTGTAAATAGCGGAATACTAAAAATCTACAAAACAGGAATAGAGGGAAAGGAGCAAATCATTGCATTTGCACAGAAGGGTGACATAATAGGCTATCGTTCAATTCTAAGTAATGAACCTGCATGCACAACAGCGCAAGTAATAGACGATGCCCTGCTATGCTATCTGCCAACCGATGTTCTTCTAAGCTTAGTAAAGAGTAACTCATCGTTTTCACTTGATTTAATGCAACTTACATGCAAAGAATTAAATCAAGCAAACATGTATATCAAGGACATTGCGCAAAAAACGGTAAGGGAAAGATTAGCAGAAGTCTTGCTAATGCTCAGAAACAATTTTGGGGAGGACCAGGATTCATTCTTAAAAATAATACTAACCAGAGAAGATTTGGCCAATATTGTAGGTACAGCAACAGAATCTGTAATCAGGTTACTTTCAGAATTCAAGTCTGATAGCCTAATAGAGTTATCCAACAAAAAGATAAAACTGAAAAATATTAGCGCATTAAAGAAAATAGCTAATGATATCTAAGAAAAGAGATCAGGCTCACTTAGATATGATAATCCCAGATGCTCATAGGCTAGTTTAGTAACTTCTCTACCTCTTGGTGTTCGCATAAGGAATCCTTCCTTAATCAAGAAGGGCTCATATACCTCTTCTATAGTTCCAGCATCTTCACCAACAGCAGTAGAAATAGTGTTAAGACCGACTGGACCACCACTAAATTTGCCGATAATTGTTTGTAAAATGCGGTTATCCATTTCATCTAAGCCACGCTTATCAATGTTAAGAGCATCAAGGGCAATACGCGTAATTTCTATATCGATTTTCCCATTTCCTTTAACCTGAGCAAAATCACGAACACGTCTTAAAAGAGCATTGGAAATTCTAGGTGTTCCTCTACTACGAAGAGCAATTTCCGTGGATGCTTGATCTTCAATTTGTATGCTCAAAATACTTGCTGAGCGATTTATAATTCCCTTAAGAACAGTATGATCATAATACTCAAGATGAGACTTTATGCCAAATCTTGCTCTTAATGGACTAGTAAGTAATCCACTTCGAGTGGTAGCACCAACAAGCGTAAATGGATTAAGCGTAAGCTGTATGCTACGTGCACTCGGTCCTTTATCCAACATGATATCGATGCTGTAATCTTCCATAGCGGAGTATAAGTACTCCTCCACAACAGGACTTAATCGATGTATCTCATCAATAAATAGAATATCTCCAAAATCAAGATTTGTTAAAAGTCCAGCTAGATCACCAGCTTTATCTAAAACAGGACCCGAAGTAATTTTTAAATTACTTCCCATTTCTCTAGCAATAATATGAGCAAGTGTTGTTTTGCCTAAACCGGGAGGACCATGCAGTAACACATGGTCGAGTGCCTCACCTCTCTGCTTTGCTGCTTGAACAAAAATCTTTAAATTCTCAACAACAGCCTTCTGGCCATCAAAATCGGCAAATTCAATGGGCCTAATTCTTTTTTCAATATCACCATCAGAATCGGCAAACTCACCAAATACTCTACTATCATCACTTTGCTTCTTCATAGCTAATCCTCAACCCTAAACCCGTTTATTTTGAAAACCTCACCAGCTTTATACTGAATAGTGATTATCACAAAACCATCTTCAGAATACTTTTTCCATAAACCTACAGGATACCCACTTGAATAGAATTGTTCTTCCTGCAAAATACCATTTGGATAGAAAAATAGATGGCGACCATCAGCTATACCTTGGTTATAGGAACCTCTAAAGCAAATCTTGCCATTAGCATAATAATACTTCCATTCACCATCCTTAGCATCGCTAACAAACCGACCAGTTTCTACCAGATCACCCTGAGTAATTCTCCATTTTCCATCTTTTAAACCAGAAATATAAGATCCAACAACAAGGGTGTCGCTCTTTTCATCTAGCTCATAGTAAAGGCCATCTCGCAATCCATTATAATATTCCTCAAATTTTCTTAAAGACCCATCATCATTAAACCATTCCCAACTACCTGATACTTTACCCTTAGCAAAGGTACCACTTTGTTCTACTCTACCATCTCGATAAAAATATTTCCACCTACCAACTCTTTGTGACAATAAATAGGCTCCACTAGCCTTTACAAGTTTTGTTCCTTCATAAAATTCACGCCAATGGCCACTTTTGTATCCGTTAGTATCCACAGGACCTGAAGATTCTAATAGACCAAGCGAACTATAAACTAAGCATGAATCCAACTTACCCGTTGATGAAAAATAATGATTACCAACTCTAATTTTTCCTAAAAAAGTTCCTCTTTCAGTAATGCCCTTAACTGAATCAACTAATTCCTTTAAAATCAACTCGTCATTAGATATTGAATCTCTAACAATAGAATCATTTCTATATAGGATTGCATTCACCAAAGCACCCTTTTGATTATATATCTTCACATATCCATTCAGTAAGCCATTAATGTAGACTTTCTCATCCTTTATTCGTCCATTATCAAAAAAGGTCTTCCAAACACCATAAGGTTTTCCAAATGAATCCGTTCTATTAACCTCCTCATAATAAAGTAATCGTCCATTGCTGAATTCGCATAAAGTAGTGACACAACTATCCTTATCGAACTCCTTTTCAACGCCATCCTTTTTTCCACTCACATAATGAGTTATCCTATTAATAGAACCATTAGAATAATAGTAAAAACCATAATCCTCATGTCTATCATTTAAATATAGTTCCTTACTAATTAGAATTGGTTTATTGCTACCACTACCATTAACCATTTGATAGGTAAAATAGTATCCACTCTTTTTTCCTAAGTAGTAATTGATAATACTCTTTACATTACCAAGATTATCGAAAAACTTCCAAGTGCTGTCTAAAACAGAATTTCGCCACAATCCCTCAGATTTAATTACTCCATTAACATAATAAGTTTTCCAAAAACCATCAGGTTTACCATTTTTGAAATAACCTTCACTACTAAGTACACCATTAGGATAGTAGAACTTTTTAAACTCCCTAACACCACCTTGTCCAAATGAATATAGGGAACTAATAAGAAAAACTAAAAAAAAACTAATTCTCATCTTCCAAAAATGAATCGTCAATGGAAGTTTAGATATCATAAATAGCCCTATTTAAAGTCGATACTCGCATAAAAATAGTAAGCCATAATTATAAAAGCCCCAATTTTGCAGACATATCAAGCATCCTTACAATTGGTTTACGTGCAGCATCCATAAGAAGATTATCCATACTAACCTCTGGCTCGTCATACAAAAGGGTAAGATATATCTTTTTTAAAGTTATAAGCTTCATAAAATTACAATCATTGCATCCGCAAGTTGCATCAGTTGGAGGCGCAGGCAAAAAAATCTTATTATAGCTGGATTTTTTCATCTGATGAATAATACCTGGCTCAGTTGCAACAATATATTCCTTACCGCTATCAGTTTTAGTATATTTAAGTAGAGCAGCTGTACTACCAATAAAATCAGACATAACAAGTATTGGCTTCTTACATTCTGGATGTGCAATTATCTTTGCATTGGGATGCTCCTTCTTTAACTCAATAATTCTTTCAACAGAAAACTCTTCATGAACATGGCATGCCCCATCCCAAATAACCATTTTTCTACCAGTAATGCCTTGAATATAATTTCCAAGGTTTCTATCTGGTCCAAAAACAATTTTCTCATTTTTTGGAAGGCTATTCACAATTTCAACAGCATTGCTTGAGGTGCAAATAATATCACTAACCGCTTTAATCTCTGCGGTAGTATTAACATAGGAAATTACAGTATGCCCAGGGTATTCCTTCAAAAATTCTTTAAACTTGCCAACGGGAGCTGAATCCGCTAAAGAACATCCAGCATTAAGATCGGGAATTAATACTTTCTTTGTTGGCGAAAGAATTTTTGCTGTTTCTGCCATAAAATGAACACCAGCAAAAAGAATAATATCAGCATCATTTGAGGCTGCCTTTTGAGAAAGTGCCAATGAATCACCAACAAAATGCGCTACATCTTGAATTTCAGGCAACTGATAGTAGTGGGCCAAAATAATAGCATTCTTCTCTCTACACAATTTGGATATTTCGCTTGAGAGATCAACATTGGGATCCACCGGAACATCTATAAAACCGTTTTTCAACAATTTCATCCTTATAATATTATTTGTTTTTCTTTAAAAGAATTTAAAAATGATGGTAATGTTAGTCGGTTAGCTTGGTTGGTAAAAAAGAAACTCCGCCGTTGCAAAAATGATTATTAAAAATCAAAAAACATAGTATTAACAACCATCAATAGATAAAGGTTATTAGATTAAAGGTGGTTACAAATGTTTTTAACAATTGTTCATAAGGTAGGGTGTTCATAAAAACAATGTTACTGAAAGCCTATTTTGATGTTAATTGAGTGTTAATTCTTCCATGGAAAATACTGATAAAAAAGCCTTGACTTTTGTGTATTAGCAATGCTTACGAAATAATTAGCAAGAAGTCAATAGTCCGAGGACGCTTTTTCTGACCCAATCGTCAACAATTTATCAACAGCAATTTTCATGTTTATTAGGGGTTTTCTGGATATGAAATAGTCGGTAGTGAAAATAATTGTGGGATTGCTAATTTTGCAATTCAGTAAGGATTAAAAAATTTATAACTGGAGATATGGAAAAATTTTTGGTGGGTATTGCGTGTGACCATGCTGGCTATGAAATGAAGGTGGCAATTTTGGCACACTTGGCACAACGCGGATTTAAGGTAGTCGATTTTGGGACCAATTCCGAGGAGAGCGTTGACTACCCTGATTTTGCTCATCCGTTGGCTACGGCTGTTGAGCAAAAGGTTGTAAATATGGGTATTTCCCTTTGTGGTAGCGGGAATGGTATTAACATGACCATGAATAAGCATCAGCAAATAAGGGCAGCGCTTTGCTGGACGGAGGAAATTTCGCGCCTTGCTCGGCTGCACAATAATGCAAATGTATGTTCTCTTCCTGCTCGATTTATCTCTCTTGACTTGGCCAAAAAGATTGTAGATGTTTTTTTAAGCACCGAGTTTGAAGGAGGTAGACACCAAAGGCGCATTGAAAAAATACCGATTAAAGCGAAGCTATAATACCTCTTCTGTCAGTCGATGAATGGCAGCGTAGCTCACGAGTGCGGCAAAAACGCCTAACGCATTGGCTGCAATATCTAGCAATTCAAAAGACCGATGTGAAAAAACGTAAAGTTGAAGGAGTTCAATAGCAATGCCATAAGAAAGGGCAATGAGGGAGCCATAGAGAAAAGGCTTGGCATTTTTCCTTAGTTCCTCATTTCTGTGGATAAAAGCAGAATAGAGAAATATGGTGAAAATATAGTAGAGAGTGAGGTGTACAACCTTATCGAGGTATGGCAAGGTGACAATTTTAAATTTGCTTAATTCATCACCGGGAATGCCACATATAATGAGAATAAAAAGACCCCAAACAATTGATTTCCAGAAATATTTTATCATAATATCAACAATCTGTTTGAGATCAATATATGAACTTTTTGAATAACCTTATTCCCGATGGCTGGAATTTACCTTCACATCCCCTTTTGCCGGCACAAGTGTCTATACTGTGATTTTTACTCCGTTGCCTCCCTCGGTCAAAAGGATTTGATGGTTGCGGCACTGTGCAGCGAACTAGACCAGCGAAAGGACTACCTTGCTGGAATGGTTATTGATACCATTTACTTTGGGGGTGGAACCCCATCGGTGCTTACCGCTGGAGATGTTGGCCAAATTTTAGATAGGATAAAGTGCTATTTTAGCATAAACGATAATGTAGAGGTTACATTAGAGGCCAACCCGGAAGATCTGTCGGCTACTTTTTTGCAAGAGCTTTACCTAGTTGGTGTAAATCGGTTAAGTATTGGTATTCAATCGTTTTGCGATGATCATCTCCGCTATTTTGGGCGTCATCATTCGGCCGCACAGGCTTTTGAATCATTTCATGCTGCTCGAAATGCGGGATTTAACAATATTTCTATCGATTTAATTTACGGCTTTCCGGGTTTGGCAACAGAGCAATGGGACCGAAATGTTGAGATGGCCATAGAACTTTCGGCAGAGCACATTTCGGCCTATCAGCTGATGGTAGAGCCCGGCTCCCTGTTTTTTAAACGACAACAGCAGGGCAACTTTGTTCCCGCTAATGACGAGGAAAGCATTCGTCACTACCAGCAATTAACCGCAAGGCTTGGAAGCGTCGGTTATGAGCACTATGAGCTGTCGAATTTTTGTAAACCAGGATATGAGTCGCGACACAATTCTTCCTATTGGTATGGTGCCCACTATCTTGGGCTTGGTCCCGCTGCCCACTCCTATAACAGCGAAAGTCGCCAGTGGAATGCGGCTTATAACAAACGATACCTTGATGGTATTTCTTCTGGGCGCCTAGCCTTTGAGATTGAATATCTTAGCGAAGAAGAGAAGTATAATGAGCTATTGCTAACGCGGCTCAGAACAAGCCGAGGGTTGCTTCGCACCGAGTTGGATGGCTTAAGTATTCAAACGCGTAAGTTTTTTGAAAACCAAGTGAGGAAGATGTTGAATGTTGGTCTGGTTGAGGAACGTGCAACCGGTTGGATTATTCCTGAGCAAAAATGGTTTATTTCCGATGGAATCATTGCGGATATGATGATGAATCGCTGAGCTAACAGTTAACTCGAAATCGAAAAAAGAAGGGCGCACATTGTATAAATGGCGCCCTTCTGAATAAGGAGATATGGCTGTTAGCCTTTTGCTTTTCTGTATTTTCGTGCGGTTGAACGCCTAATTGACCTTATGTTGCGGGTGTATATAATAAAATACATCGCCGGAATAAGAATCAAGGTTAGAAACGTTGCAAAGGTTAAACCAAAAATAATCGTCCAGGCCAATGGGCCAAAGAACATTACGTTATCGCCACCAAAATGGATATGCGGTTGAAGTGATGCAAACAGCGATACAAAGTCGATGTTGAAACCAACCGCAAGCGGAATTAGGCCAAGAACCGTAGCCGATGCCGTTAGCACAACCGGGGTTATACGCGTTTTACCTGCTTCAACAATGGCGTTTCTTGTTTTGGCACCCTCTTCCTTAAGCACATCGGTAAATTCAACCAATAGTATTCCGTTTCGGACCACAATACCAGCCAGAGCAACAAGGCCCAAACCAGTCATGATAATGGAGATGGTCATACCAAAGAAGATGTAACCGAGCAACACTCCCATCACGCTGAAAATTACCTCTGAAAGAATAATTATCGGTTTCGATAGCGAGTTGAACTGGTTGATTAGGATAAACAGTATAAGGAAAAGGGAGAAGAGCAACGCCTTGCTGAGAAAGGCCATTGTTTCAGCCTGATCTTCCTGCTCTCCGGTAATTCGAATCTGAACGCTAGATGGTTTTGTAAATGCAGGGATTGCCTTCTTTATTTTAGCGATAATTTCGTTAGACGTATAACCTGTAAGCACGTTGGAAGAGACGGTGATTACGCGCTTTAGGTTTAAGCGATTAATTTCACCATAACTTTTTGTGTATTCCACATGAGCAACTGCCGACAATGGTATCTGCCGCAATGTGCCAGAGTTCATGTCCCTGTATGTAAGGCTCAGGTTCATCAACTGCTCTACATCGTTGCGCTGATAGTCCTTGAATCGAAGAATGATTGGATATTGATCTTCTCCTTCTCTGTATTTTGAAATTTCGGTACCAAGAAGTGCTGTGCGAATTTGACTTCCTATCATTCCTGCCGAAACGCCATCACGGTTTGCTCTTTCACGATCCAACTTTATGAGCAGCTCCGGTTTGGAGGTGGCAAAGTCCGTCTTAAGCTCTTCAATCCCATCAATTTGGAGCGAGTCGAGATAGCGCTTAAAGCGATTTGCAGTAACAACCAGCTGGTCGAGATTTTCACTCGATAATTCAATGTTGATTGGCTTTCCAACAGGAGGACCATTTTTGTTTTTATCTACCACGATATCCGCGCCAGGTATTCCCTTTATATTATCGCGGATTTTTGACATATACACCGAGGTGTTCTCGCCATTTCTCTTTGAGAATTCAACAAAGTTTACCGATATCTTGGCCAGGTTGGACGATTTTGTACTATTGTCGAACTGATTATCGGAGGCCTGAAGCGCAACATTGGTAAGTACAGATTCTACAATTGGATTGTTTTTACCAAGGACTTCCATAATTCGATGCTCAACAACTTTAGCAATGGAGTCGGTGACCGAAATATCGGTTCCAATGGGCAGCTTGATATAGGTAATAACGTTGTTAGGCTGATTGTCGGGGAAAAACATAACCTTAGGTGGCTTAAGTGCAACCAGTACCATGGTTAAGAAGAAAAGGCCAACCATACCCGTTAACAACCAGTATGGACGTTTTCCCGCAAGTACCCAGCGCAGTAAATTCTCATATCTCCTCATCATTGCCGGGATGAAATGCTGCTGAAATTTCCGTAAAATTTTATAGCCGTATAGATTGTGAAGCAACGCTATTAATGCAACAAAAATCATTAAGTTGGCAAATGCCCGCAAACCAAACAGGTAAAAGGGGATTGAGGCAATTGTAATCCCGCTACAAATTAGGTATAGTTTTTTAAGAGGGGTTGGATGCTCCTCCTCGTCGTGCTTCATAAAATCGATGGCAAATACCGGATTGATGATGTAGGCCACAATTAGTGAGGCAAAGAGCGTAATAATTAATGTTACGGGTATAAAATACATGAATTCACCAACTACTCCGGGCCAAAAGGCAAGCGGGAAGAAAGGAGCTAATGTGGTTAGGGTTCCAGATAGAATAGGAACAAACACCTCTCCGGCTGCATACTTGGCCGCACTTTTAATATCCATCTTCTTTTTCATGAATATTCGGTGGGTGTTCTCGATAACCACAATGGCGTCATCTACCACTATTCCTAGGGCAAAAATAAAGGCAAACATTACCAGCATGTTCATAGTAAACCCGATGTATGGCATGACGATATACGCCAGCGCCATGGAAAGCGGGATGGATAATCCCACAAACAAGGAATTCATAATACCCATGAAAAACATCAGCACAATAGTTACCAGAATGAAGCCAATGATAATGGTGTTATTCAGATCCGATAAGGTTGTTCTGGTGTATTTGGATTGATCGCCGTTTATGGTGATTTTTAGGCTGTTAGGCAAAGAGGTTTCCTTCATCTCCTTGATAATCTGTTTAATTTTATCAGAAGCATCAAGCAGATTTTGACCACTTTTCTTGACAATGTTGAGGGTAATTACATTTTTCCCGTCTTGGCGAGCATAGCTCTCCTGTTCATGGAAACCATCGCGGACAGTTGCAATATCCTTGAGCTTTACCAGCGCACCGCTAGCTGTTGTTACCACAATATTCTTAACATCGTCGAGGCTTTTAAATTCACCAACTATTCTAACGGTGCGGCTCATTCCTTGCAGATTGATGTTTCCGCCAGAAATGGTTGCATTATCGTTGGTTATGGCATTTTGAACCTCAGTAAATGTTAAGCTTGCGGCTTGCATTTTATACATATCGATATCGATCTGTATTTCTCGGTCGAGTGCACCAATAATGTCAACACGGGTTATTTCCTTGAGGCTTTCAAATTTATCCTTTAAGTCGTCTCCGTATTTCTTGAGCTTATCGAGAGGGAGATCGCCTGAAAGTTCAATGTACATTATCGGAATGTCCGATAGGTCGATATCTGTAACTTCGGGGTCTGTTTTTAAATCGGAAGGTAAGTCTACCTTCGATTTGTCAACTGCATCTTTTACTTTCTGCTTAGCATCGGTTACGTCCACATCTGTATTAAACTCAACCACAATCGCAGAAAAATCCTGCACCGAGCGGGAGGTAATTTTTTTAACCCCGTTTATGGCCTTGATGTTTTTCTCGATAGGGCGAGTGATTAGGTTTTCAATATCGGCAGGAGAGGTTCCTGGGTATACTGTATTGACAATTATGTTTGGAATTACAATTTCAGGGAATTGCTCCTTGGGAATGGTTAAGTAGTTAAAAAGCCCAAACACCGCTATGATAATGACCAACACATAGATGCTAAGTTTATTGTCAATTGCCCAGCTGGTTGGTTTGAATTCTTTCAGTTTTTTATCCATTGTATCTATTTTAAACCGAAGGGTTCTGGATTAATAACGAATGCTGGCACCGTCTATTAAGTCTTGGTATCCAAGGGTAATTAGCTTGTCACCAGGTTTTAAGCCGGAAATAACTTCCACTAAGCCATTGTTGGTTGTGCCAAGAACAACGCTTTGCTTCTTTGCTTCAATATTGTTTCCATTCTGCCTGACAACAAATACGTATGTGCCATCAGCATCGCTGCTGATAATATTTTGAGAAACAACAATGGCCTTTTCCTTGTAGTAGTCGTTGATGTTGAGAATAGCCACCATATTGGCCTTTAGATTTGGCACCTTAGTGTCGATGCTTGCTTCAATGTTGAAGGTGCGATTAACCGGGCTGATATACTTACTTACAAAATCGACACGGGAGGTTGCGTTGGCATTTATGTCAGGAAAATTTATGGTAAGCATATCACCTTGGTTAACCTTTGAGGTATACGCTTCGGAGATATCGGCTTTAACCTTCAACTTTCCAAACGCTACAACTCGGTAAAGAACTTGTTGTGGACTTGGGGTAACCATACCTCCAACCTTGATGTTGCACTCTTCAATGGTTCCGTCCGAAGGTGACTTAATCTTGAAATTGTTGAGTTGATCCTTGGTGGCCGCCATTTGTTGCTCCAGCGATTCCTTGTTGGTTTTTGCCTGAAGGTATTGAACCTCGCTCCCCACCTTTTGATCCCATAAGCGCTGCTGTTTGTTGAACAGATCAAGTGCCATGTTATATTGCGTCTGAAGGCTTTGAAGTTGCTTCTGATATTGTTGGTCGTCGATTTGTGCAAGCACCTGTCCCTTTTTTACCACTGTTCCCACGTCGGCATATCTTGCCACTACAGTTCCGCTAGCTTGTGCAAAGACGGCAGCATTTTGGTCACCATCAAGCTCTCCATAAACTTTTATGAAGTGGCGAAAGGGTTGGAATGCTACATTTTCAACCGAAACGAGGGCGTATTTTTCTGTTGAATTCGTATCGGTTTTTGTTGTCGAAATTTCCTTTTCGAGGGTTTCAATTTTTTGGGTTAAGGCCTCCCTTTGGTCCTTAAGCTTGTTCAGCTCATTTTGCTTGTTGCTGCTGCAGGCAAGAAGCAGCGAACTAAGTGCAAAAACAATGATTTTTGTATTCATAATAGTGGATGTTGTCGTTAACAAAATTTTTACTGCTGGTTGTTGTTGAGTTTTTCAAGCGTCGTTTTTGCTGTAAGCAAACTGTTCATCGCGTTGAAATAGTCAGATTCAGTTGATAGGTATTGATTTTCTGCTTGGTATAGATCGCTACTTGTGGTCACTCCTTCCTTGTATTTTATCATGGTGTGATCCAGAATTTTTTTAACCAGAGCAAGGTTTGCTTTGGTCGTTATGTAGCTGGAGTAAGCATTTTTGAAGTTGTTTTGTGCATTTTCAAACGAAAGCATTAAGTTCTGCTCTGCCATTTTGGTATTGTTCTGCGACTGTTGGTACTGTTTACGTGCTTGCGAAAGTTGCGAAAGTTTCATTCCGCTTGTGAAGATGGGCACATCGAGGGAAAGGCCGAAAACATCCTCCGGCTGAAAGTTAAAGCTAGAGGTGTTAAGTAGCTTTTGGTGCTGATAGTAGGCAGAAATGGTGGGCAGAAAAAGTGATTTCTGACGATCGAGGCTCAACTTTTGAAGTTTTTCAGCAGTAACAGCCACACGGTAATCTGGATTTGCTTTTAGATTAAGGGCTGTGTTGAGGCTTGCTGTTAATTTTCCCTCTTCAATATAGTCGTTAAGACTATCGGTAAGTTCAATATTTGTTGATAAATCAAGCCCTAGTTGGAACTTGAGTAGGTTTTTAGACCACTGTGATTGGCGCTCAAGGTTCGCAACCGCGTTGTCAATGTTTGCCTTGATTATGCGGAGCTGGTCAACATTTGTTTCCTCAACAAGGCCCTGGTCACCTAAGGCAATTATATCGCCAAGGTTCTTGTTCGTAACCACCTGGGTCTCCTTCATGATTTTAAGATTTTCCTCCATAATCAACACAAGGTAGTAGCCAGTAGTAACCGATTCCCGAATATCGTTTTTTGTCTTTGTCAGATTTCGGTCAGAGAGTTCCTTATAAATTTTTGATGCCCTTAATCCAACAATATATTCACCGCTAAACACAAGCTGAGTAACCTTAACGCTCCATGAGGTGCTATTGGCGACGCCAAGTTTTATGGCTTGTGTTTTAGTTGGATCGGTAAAATCTGGGAATATGGCCGTCGGAACACTAAAAGTATGTTGATATGATCCGGAACCAGTTACCTGAGGAAGACCAGAGGCCGTCGTTTCCCATATCTTTTTCTTTGCGATCGCCAAATCGAGTTCGCTATTTTTAACTTGGAGATTATTGCTCTCCGCATACTCTATGGCCTTGTTCAGCGAAAGCGCCATAGCCGTAGAATCTGATTGCGAGAATGCAGAGGTGACTAAGCTCGTAATCAGCAAGGGTAGGACAAGAAGTGTTTTTTTAACCATTGGATGTTATTGTGTTTTTGTTTGAACCAAAAAAAATATTTGTGTTCGCAAGCAAGGCATTCCTGCATATTGTTCGTTGGTGAAAATGAAGTTATTACCGCCGATAATATTACTAATTTTCCCTTTTGTGCGACGAAAGTATATATTTGCCTGCACGAAAAAAAATTAAAAGAGAAAAGATAAAAATTGTTAACAAACAATTAACCCAAATCGTTCAGTAAAGCTATGAAAAACAACTTGTTTCTACTATTATTATTACTGTTGAACGATGACAAAAGAACAACAATCACAAAAATGACAAAACAATATCTCGACGAAAAGGCAAAAAAGCAGGCTGAACCGTCGTTCGTTCACGACTGACCCATTGCAGGCAAACCTGATTTTTTCGTTTTGTCGCTGCTATATAGCAGGCATGATGCTTTATTGGAGCGATGTAAATTTGATTGTTGTGCAAAATATATATTGTATATTTCAACAATCCACGTGCCTGCAATTGGGCTCTCCACTTATAATGTGACATCTTAATCTGCTTATCATTAACAAACCCATCAATGTTTCTTTCTATTTGTGAGAGGTATTAATGCGAAAGGTTTAGCAAGAACCGGCTGCAAAAATAGCAGATAGTTAATGAATTAAGAAATTTGGTATAAATTTTCGCTCCGTGCTTAAAGTTAAATTAGTCGCAGACGGAGTAAATGTAGCCTATTGTCAATATTTACCCGAAACGCATTTGGATTTAAACATTTTTAGAATACATTTACTTCTTGTCAGATTCCTAAACATTAAGCAATGAACCTGTTTCCTAATAATATTGAAAAAAAATCTAACGCGTCGATACTTAAGCTTGTTTCAATTTTTGCCGAAGTTCCAAATGATGTGATTGATGAAATAGCAAAAGTTTCTACGTCACAATTTTTTAAGCAGGATCAGGTTATATTCAACAAGGGGGATATGGATTTTGCGCTCTATGTAATTGTGAGCGGGAAGGTTAAGGTTCATGAGGGCGAGCACATTTATTCAACATTTTCCAGCAATGAATATTTCGGTGAATATGCTCTGATAGACAGCTCTCCACGCTCTGCAACCATAACGGCAACGGAAGCAACAGAATTACTTAGACTCGATCAATCTCACTTTATCCAAATAATAGAATCAAATAAAAAGATTACCCAGAGCATACTCAAAGCTCTCATCATGAGGCTTAGGGACTACAACGTGTTGCAGCATGAACTCATTACTAAAAACGAACAAATCCAGCGCCAGCGTGATGAGTTGGAAATGCAGCGGAAGGAGTTGGAGGTGCTGAATGCCACAAAGGATAAGTTTTTTGCCATCATTGCCCACGATTTGCGCAACCCTTTTTCAACAGTGTTAAGTTTATCAGAGTTGCTTGCCCGCGAATTTGAAAATTTTGATCCAGAACGGTTAAAAGAGTTTATAGGACAGATTTACAAGTATTCCAACAACACCTTTAACCTCCTTGAGAATCTTCTTCAGTGGTCTTTGGTTCAAACCGGGAGAATGCCATTACGCCCCAAGGTGGTTAATATCTGTGATATTGTAAATGAGAACATCGAACTTTTGCGAGGTAATGCTGTCAACAAAGGCATTGAGTTAAACGGTCCAAAATGTGGCGAATGGTTTGCCTATGTTGACGTCAATATGATAACTACGGTGGTTCGTAACCTCGTTTCCAATGCAATAAAGTTTACATCTGCAGGTGGTGAAGTTTCGATATCAATCGTGCAGGACAATGAATTTGTTCTTGTAACTGTTTCCGATACAGGTGTAGGTATCTCGCCAGAAGATATGAACAACCTATTTAAGCTGGACAGCAATCCAACAACCATGGGTACTGGTCAGGAGAAAGGTACCGGTTTGGGCCTCATTCTCTGTAAGGAATTTGTTGTGCGTAATGGTGGTAAAATATGGGTTGAAAGCATTCTTAATCAAGGAACCACCTTTTTCTTTACAGCACCAAAGTTAGATCGCTAGTTTTCTTGAGCCCATTTTTCAGCCACAATGCTTGCCATAAGAAGCTCTTCGTGTGTTGTAATCTTAAGATTCAACTTATTTCCTTCAATAAGGGTGATTTTGGTTCCAGAAACTTCAATTACCGATGCGTCATCGGTAAATACATCCTTATATGGTTGTGCGTAACCCTTCAAAAGCACGTCTCTTTTAAAAATCTGCGGTGTTTGAACGCGCTTCACGTCTCTGCGCTTCAATGGGCGGCTTCCATCAGGGGTAAGCAGCCGAATGGAGTCTACCGACTCAATAACGGGAACGGCGGTTCCAGTTTTGTCAGCAGCTTCAAAACAGCGACGAATGGTTACTTCGTCGATGAATGGCCTAACGCCGTCGTGTATGGCAATTAACTCCTCATCACCCAAGGCGGCAATACCATTTTGTACAGAGTAAAAGCGCTCTTCTCCTCCTTTTACAAGGGTCACCGCAAATGGTGGATTAAACTCTTTTTGAATTGCTTCCCAGGAGTCGAAGTGCTGCGCGGGAATAACGAGAATGAGGGTCATTTCTGGGTCGAACCGATAGAACGCTTCAAGCGCCCAAAGAACAATGGGCTTACCCCCAATGAGTTGGAATTGCTTAGGGATGTCACCTCCAATTCGGGTACCAATTCCACCCGCAACAATAATGGCTGCCTTTTTCATTTTCTCTTAACTTCGTGGTGAAAATATTGTTTACGAAGGTAGTATAAACTAACAAACGATGGAACAGGTTGACATAATCAATTTTTTGTCTGATTTACAGAAGAATAACAACCGTGAGTGGTTTGCTGAGCATAAGGCGAGCTATCAAAAAACTCTTACGGGATTTGAAAACATTATGAGCCGAATAATCTCTTTGGTTGGCATGTTCGACAAGGAGGTGGTTGGGCTTAACCCCAAAGCGTGTATTTTCCGCATTTACCGAGACGTTCGATTCTCGAACGATAAAAGTCCATATAAAACCCATTTTGGCGGTTTCATTGCTCCGGGTGGACGAAAAAGTTCAGGAGGCGGCTATTACATTCATCTCGGTCCTGGCGAATCTATGGTTGCCGGTGGAGCATGGAGGCCAGAGTCAGAGCACCTTAAAAAAATTCGTAGGGCAATTGATTTTTACCACGAGGAGTTTTTGCAGATTGTGGGAGACAAAGATTTTAGTAGGTGGTTCGACGATTTATCGAACGAAGACTCACTCGTGAGAGTTCCTGCTGGATTTTCTGTTGACTCGCCTGTTGCGGCCTATTTAAAGCTGAAAAGTTTTACGGTCGGCAGAACCTTTACCAACAAAGAGGTGTTTTTGCCCACGTTTGAGAACCAGCTGGTTGAGGGTTGCCGGGCAATGTTTGGGCTTAACAAGTTTTTGCGCGAGGCCATTGAATAGACAACGCGCCTAGTATTCCGTTTTTTTAGATATCCACGGTACTGTACAGAAATCGCTTTATGCTCTTCTTGGGCGTTTTTTCAAACTCCTCAGGATAGAGTTTCGTTTTCGCCAACTGCATGAAGGCAGGCAGCTGTTCGTTGATATTTTTTCGATTTTCCTCCATAATAATCTCGAGGTCGTTGGTGTTGACACCGGCCTCGTCAGCAGCCTCATAGTCGGGATAGATGAGAGCTACCAGACGGCCGTTGCGCTCTACCACCAACGATTCTTGAATAAATGGCATGTTGTTCAACCTTGCCTCAATTTCTTCTGGATAGATGTTCTGTCCAGTTGAGCCAAGAATCATGCTTTTGCTTCGTCCTTTGATGAAGATGAATCCATTTGTATCTACAACTCCAAGGTCTCCGGTGTGAAGCCATCCTTCGGGTGAAATTGTAGCACGAGTGGCCTCTTCGTTTTTATAGTAGCCAAGCATAACATTCTCCCCTTTCACCAGAATTTCGCCAACCACATTCTGTGGATCAGGGGAATCAATCATAATTTCGAGGGTGGGAAGGATTTTTCCACAAGAGCCGACTGGGATTTCTTTCCATGAAGCATACGAAATCAGCGGCCCGCACTCGGTCATACCAAACCCTACGGTATACTGGAATTTAATTTTTTTTAAAAATTCTTCCACTTCAAGATTAAGTGGTGCTCCGCCAATAATTACCTCAATGAAGCTTCCACCGAAAACGTCGGTGAGTTTTTTGTTTACCTGCTGAAAAATTTTTTTATCGAGAAGAGGAACATTCATAAGCATCTTCATGGGGCGCTTATTGAGAGTCGGCAGAATCTGCTTTTTGTAAATTTTCTCGATTATTAGTGGCACTGTAAGAACAAGTCTCGGTTTTATGTGCTCAAAAGCTTGCATAATTAGCTTTGGAGCAGGCGTTTTTGTTAGGAAGTTAATATGGCATCCAACAGAGAATGGCCACAAAAATTCAAAAGCGCATCCATAGGCATGCGCCAATGGTAAAAAGGAAACTATTCTATCGCCAGGACGCAAGGGTATGGTGGTGTGGCCAAAGAGCATGTTTGCCGCCAAGCTGTTTAGTGGGAGCATTACACCCTTAGAGAAGCCGGTTGTTCCTGATGTATAGCTTATTACACCAAGATTACTGTTTGGGATTTCTGCAAAATTTAGATCTTTGGGCTGGAGCTCGGCAAAAGCATCGCTATCGCTTTCAATCAAATGATTTGTCTGATCGGCTGCTGCCTGATTGTGGTGGGTAAGTAGGCCAAAGTTGGTAAGCGAAAAAAATGCGCGAACACTCCTCATTGATGACTCATCAATATTTTCCCAGATATTATCGCTGGAAAACATGAGAACCGAGTCGGAGTGGTTAACAATGTGGTGAATGTCGGCTGGCGCAAAATCGGGTAGGATAGGAACAATAACCGCTCCGTATGTAACAACGGATAGATATGCTATCGCCCAATTGCTGCTATTTCGACCTATAAGAGCAACCTTATCACCTTCGCAAAGCCCCCATATTTTATAGTATTCATGCAGCAGTGCAATTTTTTTGGCGACATCGGCGTAGGTATATGTCTTGTCGAGGTAGTCAGAAAAGGCAGGCCTATTCCAATTTTGCTTCAGGCTTTTTTCTACGTATTCCTTAATAAAGTTTTCGTTAATCATAGGGAACGCGTTTTTTGGTTAGAATCAATATGCTAAGCGCTAGGCGCTTGGTAAAGAAACCGCTTTATGCTGCGCTTGGGCGTTTTTTCAAATTCTTCGGGATAGAGTCTCACTTCACTGATTTGACAATAAGCAGGAAGCATTTTGTTGACATCCATCCGGTTTTCTTCCATTTTCTTTTGGATATCATCGGTTCGTATTTTTTGCTTATCGGCCAATTCGTAGTCGGGATAAACTAGGGCGATTAATTTTCCAGAGTGTTCAACAACAAGCGATTCCTGAACAAAGGGCATGTTGTTAATTCTTGCTTCAATTTCTTCGGGGTATATGTTTTGGCCCGAAGCACCAAGTATCATGTTCTTGCTTCGACCTTTAATAAACAGAAACCCATCCTTGTCCAACAGGCCAAGGTCTCCGGTATGCATCCATCCATCAGGGGTAAAGGCCGCTTCGGTAGCTTCTTCGTTGCGGTAGTAGCCAAGCATAACGTTGTCGCCCCTGACAAGAATCTCCCCAACGATATTTTCAGGATCGTCAGAGTCAATTTTTATTTGCATCCTGGGTGCCGCTTTTCCGGTGGAGAAGAGTTTTGTCTCGTTCCAGGGGGCATACGCAACAATGGGGCCACACTCAGTCATACCATATCCAACCGTAAAACGAAACCCAATTTTTTTCAGAAAACTTTCCACCTCTGGGTTCAGCGCTGCTCCACCAATTACCACCTCGTGAAATTCGCCACCAAAAATAGAGGTCAGCTTCTCGTTAATTTTTTTACAAATGCGGCGATCGACGATGGGGAGCTTAAGCAGTAATTTCACCGATGGTTTATTTATTGCATCCAGAATATTTTTTCGATAGATTTTCTCAATAATTAGAGGAACGGACAGAACCACTTTGGGCTTTAACTCTGCAAATGCTTCCAAAATAATTTTAGGAGAGGGTGTGCGGGTAAGAAAGTTTATGTGGCATCCCCTGGTGATGGGGTATAAAAATTCGAAAGCACCACCATATGCATGGGCCAGTGGAAGTATACTGACCATGTTTCCGCCTGGTTCTAGGGGTAACACATCCTCGGCAAATAGTAGGTTTGAATTTAATGAGCGGTAAGGTAGCATGACACCTTTGGAGAAGCCTGATGTCCCTGAAGTATAGTTAATTATAGCCAATTCTTCCGGAGCATCTCTATGGTAAGTAATGCATTCTGGGGTAAATCCAGTGGCGTACTTTTCCTTAAATAACCGCGGTAGGTCACCATGAATTTGGCGAACTGAAAAGGGTGTGTTCTCATGAAGAATGTCGAAGGCAGTCAGTGAAATTATGCACTTAACTCCAGGTATCTTTGTTTCGTTGAGATTGTCCCAAATTTGGTCGCCTGTAAACAGCACCATCGCTTCCGAATGGTTTACGATATGGTGAATATTGTCGGGCTTAAAGTCTTGTAAAATAGGAACAACGATGGCACCATAGGTGGTAATTGATAGAAATGCCACGGCCCAGTTGGAAGAATTTCTTCCTACAAGCGCAATTTTATCCCCTTTTCGAATCCCTGTTTTTTCAAATATGATATGGATTTTAGCAATTTTTCGAGCAATGTCCTTGTAGTAATAGGTTGTTCCTTTATAATCGCTAAGTGCAGGCAGTTCCCAGTTTTGACGAATACTCTTTTCAATATGGGCAACAAAGCTTTTTTCCATAAAAATTACTCTTTAAAAATAAGTTAAGTTGTTGATATTAAGAGCAATGATTGGTTTGCCTTAACGGCGAACCTGACAAAAGTATAAAAAAATTAATCTTAGCAAATATTTTAGTAAAATCGTTGTACCATAGTGGTTTCGTTATTTTTTTAACAGTGTGGTGCAATGATTATAATGGCAATCAGGTTTAAATAAAAAGACGTCTGCTTTGGGGGCAGGCGTCTTTTACTCGTTAAGCAAAAATTGCTTTATTTGATCATGAACTGAGTGGTTCCAATCTGCATCCCGTCCGTGAATATATTTACATCGTAAGAACCCGATACAAGGTCGCCATTGTTGTCGTAGAAAATGCAAAGATCAACATCCTTATTCTGGTAATCGATCTCTCGTTTTGCTGAGAAAACAATCTTTTGACCCTGATAATCAAACAGGTCCGTTTCAGATTTGGCCAGCACATATTTGTCAGGTCCGGTTATGCGGACGTAGACATCGCGCAATCCTGCTTGTGCAATATCGTTTTCTACGAGGGTAAAGCAAACCTTAATTTTATCGATACGGCGAGCTCGTGTAACCGTCTTACCACGCTTGTTAATTAGGGTTGCAGCAATATCGCGAGCCTTAATTATGGAGCCTTTTTGAACCTTACTCGAGAGTTCCTCATTTTTTTGTGACAGCTCCTGGTTTGCCATTTTGGTCATTCCTGATTCCTCCTTCACCTTCACATTTTCAGCAATGAGAGCTTGGTTCATGGTGTTCAGTGAGTCAATTTGCTGGATATAGCTCTTCATTATAGATCGAAGCGTTCCTAACTCTTTTTGATAATCCTTGATTTTTTGATAGTTGATGGCTTTTTCTTGCTTCATTTGAGCAAGAAGCCCCTGAATTTTACCACGCTCAACAGCAAGTTGGTTGTTTATGGAGTCGTTGTTTGATTCAAGATTTTTGTAGTCGGAGTATAGGTTGTTGAGATTCGATTCAATGCTGTCCTTCTCTTCATTGAGCTGGTACTGTATCACTTCTGATTGTTTCTTTTCTGCGCTATACTTCCAGAAAAGCAAGCCACAGATAACAACCAAGGCTGCAATTATGACGAGGTAGCCAATGCTCGACTTTTGGCTGGGCTGAGCCGTCTGCAAATTTTGTTCTTCCATAAACTTTTGGGCCATTTAAATTTCAGTGGGTGAAGATAGGAACATTTTTAATATCAGCGATTACCGTCGAGGGTGAGCTCGTGGAAAACATCTTCCAAATGTTTTTCTTGCGTTTGTAAAGTAATTATGGTTGCTCCTTGCTGAACCGCTTTATTAAAGATGGCAACTCTTGGGTCTCCGTTTTTCTCCACCAGAAGCATCCAGCCCCTCGCTCCAATTTTGGTAACACGCAAAACCGAATCAATGCCCTTAAAAAATTCGGGGTCAATATCTTCGGTAAACTCAACAAATACGGAGGTGTCTCCACCTTGGGCATGAAGCTTTAGGTCGTCCTGATTTTCGTTGGCAACAATTTTTCCTTTACTTATAATTATGACCTTGCTACACACGGCCTCTACCTCTTGCATGATATGGGTGGAGAGCATCACTGTCTTTGTTTTCCCAACCTCTTTGATTAGGTTTCGAATATCCACAATTTGGTTGGGGTCAAGGCCCGTTGTGGGCTCGTCAAGAATGAGCACCTCTGGGTCGTGAATTAGGGCTTGAGCTAGGCCAACTCGTTGTCGATAACCCTTGCTGAGCATGGATATTTTTTTGTGCTTTTCCATCCCAAGTCCAGTAAGTTCAACGAGGTCGTCGACTCGCTGTTGAAGATTTTTCACGCGATGTAAATTACCAATGAAGGTTAAAAACTCCTTCACATACATATCAGTATAGAGTGGATTGTGCTCTGGCAGGTAGCCTATCAAACTTTTAATGGTAAATGGATCTGCCGAAACATCGATGTTGTTGATAAGGGCAACGCCGGAATTGGGGTGGATCACGCCAACGAGGGTTTTCATGAGCGTTGATTTTCCTGCACCATTTGGGCCGAGAAATCCAACGACCTCTCCTGAATTTACGGTGAAAGAAACATCATCAAGTGCTTTCTGTTCTCCGTAAAGTTTGGTTATATTGCGTACTTCAATGGACATGGCTATATTTTGTAGATCGACAAAGCTACAAATTACCAGAAAATATCGTATCAAATGACACAGATACTTTTTTTTGTCGTATCATAAACTAGAAACGTCTCATTTAACAAATTGGTATTATGTATATCACTCCATTTCGATTAGGACTACTCACTTTCATTGCAATTTTTCTTGGTTTTAACACCCCGATGCTTATTACCGCGCTGCAGCAAGGAACTTCCTTAACAAATCCAGTGCTCAATATTTCCGGGTTAGCCTTACTGGGTATCGTGGTAATATTAAATCAGGTTTTTCAAAACCGAAAGAGCAAGGTAGATGTGGAAAAACAATAACCGCTGGGCTCCAATTACAATTGGCTTGCTTAGCGTTTGCGTCCCTCTTTTCTCTCAGGTAAAGCCAGTTGAGGTTTTACCCGATTCGGTTAGCCGTGGCCAGAATAGTTTTTTGGTGATCCCCACAGCAATTTATGCTCCTGAAACTCGTTGGGCATTTGGACTCTCTTCCGGTTACTACTTCTCCAAAGACAACAGCCGAAAGGTCTCGAACATTCAGGGAGATTTAACATACACGCTCAACGATCAGTTTAAGGCATCCATCTCCCCAAAGGTTTTTTCTGACGATAAGCGAAGCTTCTACTCAGGTAGGGTGGTGGCCATGAACTATCCCGATAAGTTTTATGGTATTGGTCGGCATGCCGATAGTAGCCAAAATTATACGTGGAAAAATCTCTCCTTTTTGCTTCAGCGTCAGAAAGTGATTTTTGCCGATCTCATGCTGGGCGTTCAAATGTTCATTGATTATGGCAGGATGAAGGATTCCCTTCCCTTAAGCCGTTATGCAAATGAAGAAATTAGAGGTAACGGGGAATATCTTACCGCAGCACTTGGTGCGCTGGCTACTTGGGACAGCCGTGATAATATGTTTTTTGCAAGAACCGGTAGTTTTTATAAGCTCTCGTTGCTTGTGAACAGTAAGATTTTTTTAAGCGATTGTGATTACTCCCGTTTCACCATAGATATTCGTGAATTTGGGTTACTTACACGAAGAATTTCGTTGGGTTTCCAATATTTTGGTGATTTTACTTGGGGTGAGGTACCATTTCAACGGTTACCGATGGAGGGTGGTTCTGATATACTTCGAGGAGTAAGGCAGGGGCGTTACCGCGACAAGATGATGATGGCGACGCAGCTTGAGCTTCGGGCCAATATCTTTCGTCGGCTTTATGCCACAACTTTTATAGCGGCAGCTGATGTTGCTCCTGTTGTAAACGAATTTCTTATAAAAGAGTCCAACATTTCGTTTGGGGGTGGGTTTCGTTATAGGCTGAATAAGGCTGGCGTAAACCTCCGCTTCGACACAGGATATTCACCAGGGGGTAAACCTCTTTATTACTTTACTGCGCTGGAGGCCTTTTAGTAGCAAATTGCTAAAACACTCTTTTCATGAAGAAGTATTTTCTTTACCTTGTTGTGAGCGTGGTTCTCACAAATCAGGGCAGTGCCTGTACTAACCTAATTGTCACCAAGGGCGCATCTCATAATGGTTCAGCCTATATCGTCTATACCTGTGATGGTGAATTTCTTCCACACCTGCGCTACGATCCGGCGAGAACAGCTAAGCCAGGCGAGGTAATCCGTTTAATGAACTGGGAAACTGGAGCCACCGGAACCATTCCAGAAGTAGCTCAAACCTATGCCGCCGTTGGCCCACATATCAACGAGTACCAGGTGGCAATTGGTGAAACTACATTTGGCGGGCGCGAGGAGCTTTGGGATAAAACCAAACCATTACACTACTGGCAAATGATGCAGATGGCCCTTGAGCGATCGCGTACGGCTCGCGAGGCGGTTGAAGTACTTACAAACCTTGTTGGAACATACGGATACGGCAGCACGGGCGAGTCATTTTCTATTGTCGATCCAAACGAAGCTTGGCTACTCGAAATGATTGGAAGCGGCGGTGATGAATCTGGCCCGATTTGGGTGGCGGTAAAAATCCCGGATGGATATGTATGTGCACATGCCAACCATTCCCGCATTGGAGAATTCCCGCTCGATAAGCCCGAAGAGTGTATTTACTCAAAAAATGTAATATCGTTCGCGGTAAAAAAGGGCTACTACAATCCAAAGTCGGGCAAGCCATTTCAGTTTAACCAGGCCTACGACCCCGCTGATCCAACCAAGCTGCGCTATTGTGAAACCCGGGTGTGGAGTCTCTTCAACCGAATTGCCCCAAGTATGCACCTTTCTATGGATTACAACAGAGGAGTTCAAGGTGCCAAACGCTATCCATTGTGGATAAAGCCCGACAAGAAGTTGAGGCTTCAGGATGTGATGGCCCTTATTCGTGATCATTATGAGGGAACCTCCATTGAAATGACCAAAGGACTTGCCGCTGGTCCGTTTGGTTCTCCCGATTATTGGAGGCCATTGACCTTTCAGGTTGATTCGGTGCAGGGAACGTGGGAGCGATGCATTTCTACCTATAATACAGGCTTCTCCTTTATTGCTCAGTTACGAGGATGGTTGCCAAACCCAATAGGTGGAATATTATGGTATGGCGTGGACGACACCTATACCACCTGCTACTTTCCCATTTATGCCGGAGTTACCGATGTCCCAAAGCCATTTACAGAGGGGACACTTCGACACTTTTCCATGAATTCGGCCTGGTGGATTTTTAACCTTGTGGCCAACTATGCCAACCTTAAGTACAGCTATATGGTTAAGGATATTCAAAAGGTTCAGCAGCAGATGGAGGCGGATTTTCGCAGCGAAATACTAGAAATGGATAGTAAGGCGCTGGCGTTGAAGAATGATCCGGAGAAAATGCACGCCGCGTTGACTCAGTTTTCGGTAGATGCTGGCAATAAGGTCTTTAGTAAGTGGACGGAGCTGCTCTTCGACCTGATTACACGCTACAACGATGGCTATGTGCAGGACAGCCTTGGCAATCCACAGCAGGTTGGATATCCGCAGGAATGGTATCGTAGAGCCCTGAAAGATAATCCCGGTATAGCCATTCCTGTGTGGTATGAGAATCAGGAATCAAAAGAGCCAACAAATTTTTAACAGCTACATGGTTGCAAAAAACGCCAGTCTCTATTTAAGACTGGCGTTTTGCTTTTCCGTAAAATGAATGCTACTTGATTACGATTTTACGAGTAATGCTTCTTCCGTCGAAAACAAGTTGCAGAAAGTAATTACCTGTTGGTTTGTCGAGCTTGTAACTTTTTTTGAATGAGTCCGAGACACTCTGGGTATCATTCACGAGAATTTTCCCCTCTTCCCCAGCAATTTTAACGGTTAACTTACCGCTTGCCGCTGGTGTAAATGCAAGGGTTAAGTTGTTTGTCGATTCCGACGATTCCAATCCAACAGAGAGATTGCCATCGGGGATTTTTTTATCACTCTTTTCCTTTTTAAATCCACCTTTTTCAAGCATGGCAATCTCTTCGTTGGAAGGATCGGATACAATTAAGGTCGATTCCATTTTTTTCATCACTATTTTTTTCACCTTTTTCTTATAGGAATTTTGGTTAACCATAACAACGTATGATTTGCTCTTTGGTCCGACAGCATTGGTAGAGTCTTTGTCGGAGATAATGATTTTAATCTGCTTACCCCCCTTTGAATTAACAATTATTTTTTCGGTTTTACAGTTGCCTGGCTTACCCGATTTTGTTATGACGGCTCGAGAAAGCACCATTACATGCTTTTTACCTTTGGGGTTGAAAAAGTAGCCGTAATGTCCATCTTTTACTGGTTTTCCCGTTGCTGCATCAATCCATTCCTCCTTGCCCTTGGGTTGCAAATACACCTTTTGTTCGGAAGAATCTCCACGAGTAATTCGGTAAACCTTTAATCCTGAATACTCTCCCTTCTGGGGTAATTTCCCTTCAACTTCTAGTTTTTTAAGCATTTCTTGCATCTCTTTGGGGTTGGATGAATCAAACTGTTCAACTTCGATCTGTTGTTTGTGCGGACGACCAACGGTATCTTCTTCCATAAGGAAGTCCGAATCGTCCGAAAAGAACTGCATTTCAGGAAGGGTTATTTGGTCGTTAAGGCTATCTAGGTTGACCCACATCCCGGCCATAGCCCTATTTATCTCTTGGGAAATGGAGTCGGAGTTGAAGTAAAAGTTGTGGAGCGATTTTTTTATCACTCGCTCTAAGCTGTCACCGTTTGGCATGGTTCTTAAGTCCAAGACAATGTTATTATCCCAAGGCGAAATGATAATGGTGTCGCTGTCGCTATTCCAAGTAGCGCTTTTGTGCGGTTGATCTTGCGATACCGCTTGGGTGGAGGCTGCAAAAAGGGAAATAGCTGTAAGCACCGCCACTTTTGTCGTTTTTACAATAGCTGTTTTCATAGTAGTTGTATAGTTTGATAATTGTTACAAAACTACCAATGCGCTGATGGATTGAGTGTTAATGGTCGGTTAATAAGAGCTAACGAAAAGTTAATGTTGATGCAATGCGTTTTCTCTTTTCCTACCTTTGGGGTATGAACAAACGAAGAATAACGCTGATATTTATTTTAGTTGGCCTTTCGCTTGCGGGAATAATTGCGATTCAAGTCTTTTGGATTCGAAATGCCTTGCAGGTGTAGGAGGCTCAGCTCGATGCATCGGTAAATGAGGCGCTCAGCTCTCTGGTTCGTAAGCTGGAAAAGCGAAAGGTTGTGCTCTTGGCAAGTGAGTTGGATAAAGATAGCCTTGTTGCTCCAGCATTTCAAACTCCCAAAATTCGGCACAAGGGGCATGGTAAACAGATTCGGGAAGAGAGCGAAATTGTTTATACCGGTCCCGATAAGCCAGTTACATTATCGCAAAAATCCATAAAGGTCAGGAGCAAGGGAAAAGGGAAATCCTCGGTATATTTCTTCTCCGACTCTGTTTTGGCGCCGGAGAGTATGCAGGTGAAATCTACGGTTGAGCGAATCAATGTAGACTCTATAGAGGCGGTAATTGCGGAAGCGATTCACAAGTCGACAAATAGCCTTAACGCAACTATTGCCAACAACCACTTTAAGATGGAGTGGATCGTGAATGAGTTGGGTAAGAATGGTAGTCGGGTTGTGACACATACCATAAATAGCCAGAGTGATGATTCCATTACTGGGCGGGCGCAATGGCTGGAGCTGGTTCGCAATGCCTATAAAAATAAGTTAAACATCATGCGGCAAATTGCTGTTGATGCCGATGCATCTAAGCTGCCGCTTGAAAAACGAGTCGACTTTAAGGGGCTCGAAAAGATGGTGGATGAGGAGCTCACTGCAAAAGGAGTATCTCCAGCAGCAAAGATTTGCGTTACCAGTGGACCTACCTCCCGAATGGTTTTTTCCTCTAAGGGTTATGATAGCCTTTATGTTGGTCACATTTATAAAACGGCACTTTTCCCCGAGAACATTATACCGCTTACCGATACGCTGCACGTTTATCTTCCCCTTAGGCGGAGGCAGATATACTCATCGGCTTTTGTACCAGGTGTGGCATCACTGGTGTTTACCTTAATTATGGTTATTACTTTTTACCTTTCGTTGAGGACAATTGTGAGGCAGAAGAAGTTGGCTGATATGAAAGCCGATTTCATTAACAACATGACACACGAGCTAAAAACACCCATTGCCACAATTCGACTGGCCGTGGATTCGATAGAAAACACGAAGACGATTAGCAATCCCGAAAACATAAAGTACTTCACTGCGGCAATCCGCGATGAGAACTTTAGAATGAATAGGATGGTTGAACAGGTGCTACAGGCTGCCCGCTTGGAGCGTAAAGAGTTACGTCTTGTTTTCACTGAAATAAATTTTGGTGCTTTGGTGGATGCGGTGGTTGCTAAAATGCAAATTATGGCAAAAGAACGAGGTGGATTTATTCGTTTTGAGCCCGCTTTGGGTGAGTTATATATCCATGGCGATCATGCACACTTGGAGAGCATGGTCACGAACCTCATCGACAATGCTATAAAGTACTCATCCGGTGTTCCGCAAGTAACTGTATTTGTAGGTTTGAGCCTTGGAGATGTGGTGCTAACTGTTGAGGACAAGGGAATTGGCATGAGCCGGGATGAGCAGCGGAGAGTCTTTGAGAAATTTTACCGAGTGCCGCATGGCAATGTCCACAATGTAAAGGGATTTGGTTTGGGGTTGAGCTACGTTAAGGAGGTGGTTGAGCTGCACGGGGGAGTTGTAAAGCTAAAAAGTGAGCAAGGAAAAGGATCTTCCTTTTCTGTTTTTATTCCCGAAAGAAAGGCTAACAATGAATAGGAGTGCAAAACTATTATTGGTTGAGGATGATGTAAACTTTGGCGCAGTGCTAAAAGCTTACCTTCAAATGAACGACTTCACGGTAACCCTCATCTCCGATGGATCTTCGGCAAAGGCTCAGTATAAGGTGGGTGCACACGACCTCTGCATTCTTGATGTTATGCTACCCGGATTGGACGGATTTACTCTAGCAAAGCACATACGAATGGTCGATCCCGATGTGTCGTTCATTTTTCTTACTGCGAAATCCATGAAGGAGGACGTGGTGGCGGGCTATGGTTTAGGTGCCGACGATTACATTACAAAACCATTTGATTCAGAGTTGTTGCTTCTCAAAATTCAAGCTATTCTGCGGCGGTCTAATGTTGGACAGATCCTACACCCGGCAATTTTGCAGGAGATTAGGTTGGGTCGGTTTACCCTCGCCACCGACACCAGAACACTAAGGATTGATAGTGTAGTACACCGACTTTCACCAAGGGAATTTGATCTTTTGCTTTTGCTGAACGAGCATCGGAATCTTGTGCTCGAGCGGGAAGAGACTTTGCGCCAGATTTGGGGTGACTTTTCTTACTTTACAGCACGAAGCATGGACGTATACATTGCAAGACTGCGGAAATATCTGGCCGATGATCCTTCCATCGTTATTGAAAATATTCACGGAACAGGTTTCATACTAAGGGTTTCCGATTCTGATTGATAAACGAGAACAAAAGCAGCTATAATTGTTACCTTTGTATTCACGCTAGATTTTTATAACAAATAGATTACCAATTGTTTGATGATTGATTCAGCTACAGTAGAGCGCATTATGGCCGCGGCCAGCATACAGGAGGTGGTTCAGGATTTTGTATCGCTGAAGAAGCGGGGAGTCAACTATTTGGGTCTATGTCCTTTTCACAACGAAAAAACGCCATCGTTTACTGTTTCTCCGGCCAAAGGGATTTTTAAGTGCTTTGGTTGCGGCAAGGGGGGGAACTCGGTAAATTTTGTCATGGAGCTGGAGCATCTTAGCTACTACGATGCACTTAAATATCTAGCCAAGAAATACAATATTGAGGTAAAGGAGCGCGAGCTTAGCCAGGACGAGGTGCGCCAAAATGACGACCGCGAGAGCATGATGGTACTGAATGCCTGGGCTCAGCGACACTTCTCCGACACGCTTTACCATCACGTTGACGGAAAAAATATTGGCTTAGGGTACCTCAAGGAGCGTGGCATGCGTGACGAAACCGTTAAAAAGTTTCAGCTAGGCTACGCCCTCGATAGCCGCGATGCATTTAGCCAAGCCGCCCTTCGACAAGGATATAAGAAGGAGTATCTCGTAAAGACAGGACTTACCATCGACAATGAGCATGGGCTAATGGATCGATTTTTTGGCAGAGTCATCTTCCCCATTCACTCCATTAGCGGCAGGGTTATCGGATTTGGTGGCCGTATTCTCCGTAACGATAAGAAGACGGCAAAGTATTTAAACTCCCCGGAGAGCGAGGTATACCACAAAAGTCAAACCCTTTATGGAATATACTTTGCCAAACAGGCCATAACGCGCGAAAACAAATGTCTTCTGGTGGAGGGCTATACCGACGTTATTTCGCTGCACCAAGCTGGAGTAGAGAATGTGGTTGCCAGTTCGGGAACCTCCCTAACTATTGAGCAGATTAGGCTCATCAAGCGCTTTACTCCTAACGTTACCATTTTATACGACGGTGATGCGGCAGGAATAAAGGCGTCGCTTCGTGGAATCGACCTCGTGCTTGAAGAGGGATTGAACGTAAGGGTATTGTTGCTACCTGAGGGGGAGGACCCCGATTCCTTTGCTAGAACACGTTCGGCAAGTGAGCTCCTTGCATTTATTGGGGAGAAGGAGGAGGATTTTATTTCGTTTAAAACGCACCTACTACTGGAAGACGCAGGAAAGGACCCTGTGTTACGGGCAAATCTGATCTCGGATATTGTCCGATCCATTAGTTCCATTCCCGACGCTATCACCCGCACAGTCTATACCCGAGAGTGCAGTAGAATGCTCGACATTGAAGAGCGGGTTCTTTTTTCGGAGGTTGGAACCAACAGAAGGAAGAAGTATGATGCTGAGCAGCAAAAGGCGCCGGCATTCAATACGCCATATCAAGAGCATAAGGAGCTGGCGCTACCCTCGTTTATTCAGGGTGTTTTTTGTGAGGAACAAGAAAAAGAGTTAATATACTACCTGCTAAAGTTTGGTAGCCAGGAACTTTACAAATTCGATGACGCAACAACTGGTGAAGTTGTATCTGTATCCATTGCCAGCTATATAATTTCAGAGGTAAAAAACGATGAGTTGGAATTTACAAACCTAGCTTACCGTCAACTATTTGATGAGTATTATCGGATGATGGAAACTGGGCTAATCCCGGAAGCTCGAAACTTTCTCCACCATCCTGATGTAGCGGTGAGTGAGCTTGCTGTAAATATTCTGAGTTCGGAACACCATGCCAGCAAGCTGTGGGAAAAGCACAGCGCACATGTCGAAACCGAGGAGATGATTCTTAGCAAGGCCGTACCTAAGGCTGTGATTGTTTATAAGACTAAGATTATTCAAACCGTAATGGGAAAACTCCTGACGCAGCTGTCGGAACATTCTAAAAACGGAGAACTCGATGGCGTAAACAACATTTTAACACAGTTTTCGCAGCTTACAGCGCTTAAAATGAAGCTTGCAAAAGAGTTGGATCGTGTTGTATTATAGCGCAATAGTGTATTATGACGATGTTGAAGACACTTTGTGTTTTTTTTTGTAAATTTCGTGCTTGGAACTGGTTATTATAACAACATTACTGTATAAACCATGCTTATTATGAAAACGATGACAAACGCACGGAAACTCGCTCTCGCCGGAATGGCACTAACTTCCCTATTTCTGTTTGCTGCCTGTGGTGGTGGACAACAAGCCAGCAAGGCAACTCAGGATGACAACCTTCCAAAGGACTCTCTGGTAAAGGAAGTTACGAAATATCCCCTCCCAACAGCCTTTGAGGTTACCAACCTCTTGAACAAAGCTGGGGCTGGTTATATTCTTAGCATTTCCAACACCATATCTAATGCTGACAAATATTTTACGGAGAATAGCAAGGCTATCAACCTTGGAGTGTATGGTGCCGATTTAGCTTATGCCAGCACCTATCAGATGAAGCAGGAAACCATGAACTACCTAAAGGTTTCGAAAAGAATGATTGATGAGCTTCAGATCTCTACCGAGTTTAACTCTACGTTTGCCGATCGCGTTGAAAAAAACATCGATAGCCAGGACAGCCTAATCAAAATAATTAGTGATTCATTTTACAAAACCTATGAGTTCTTGACCAGCAATGGCAAGGATAATCTATCGCTTTTGGTTATGTCGGGCAGCTGGGTTGAGGGTGTTTATATTACCTCCGAAATAGAGAAAACGAGCAAGAATCCTCAGGACATCATTAAGATTCTTCAAGGCCAAGACGCTTCTCTGATTAAGTTACTTGATCTTTTAGACAAGAATAAGAGCAATGCCGACATTGCTGAGATGCAAACAAAGTTGCAGGTTGTTGCCGATGCGTATAAAACTATTCAGGGTGATAAGGTTGACCAAAAAATGTTGGACAAGTTTGGCGTTGTTGTTGAAAAATTGCGCAACGAACTTATTAAATAGCGTGTGATTAAAGTATATTCCAATTGAAAAGACACCTGCTTTTATGCAGGTGTTTTTTTTTGTAAATTTCATGCGTTATATTCCATGCGGTTATTAGAAAATGGATAGAGTGAAAATGAGCATAAACCTAACGGAAGTTTTTTAGAATGAACGAATCGGTATTGAACGCCCTGATGCAGCTTTTTGCACTCATTGCCAACGAGAACAATTCAAACATCTCTGCAAGAGGGAAGCAAATTGTGGCGTCGTACCTCGCTCAGCATATTGGTGAAGAACATTCAAGGGAGTATCTCAAACTTTTTGAGGACTACTTCACCTTTTACAAGCAAGAACTTTCGGAGGTAGATTCAACCATTATGGTGGTAGCAGCCGATGGGACCATGGTGGCGACTCAAGCATCTAAGATATGTTCGCATATTACAAAAAGCCTTCATAAAACCGAGCGAATCGTTGTTTTTCTTAGACTTCTAGAATTCATTAATGTAGATGGAATTATTACCACACAAGAGGAGCATTTTGTGCACATCGTGGCACAATGCTTCAATATTGGCACCAGAGAGTTTGAAAACATCTTTCAGTTTGTAGTATCTCCCTTTAAGAATAGTATTTCCAGAAATCAATTGCTAATAATTTCTGATTCGGAAGAGTTGCAAATAGAGGAATTAGAAGGGCTTTGGGTGGAGACGAATAGGCCACGTGAGGAGGAGCGGAAGTTTATTGTTAGGCCTAATCTCCAAGGGAGTATTTTTATTTTGAAGCTCGACACCATCAATCAGTTTCTTTTAAGGTATTTTGGAACAGGTGAGGTGTATGTTGGCAATAGGGCTATAATTTCGGGTGTAACTTATATTATAGATACCGGGTCTATCATTAAAATCCCTGAGAACGAACCCATCTATTTTCGTGAAATAGAAAGCCAGCTATTCGCTCATGCAGGTAGCAATAGCATCATTTTCTGTGCTGAGAATCTCTCTTTTCGTTTCAAGGGAAGCCAAAATGGGATAAAGCAGTTCAGCTTTTGGGAGGAGTCGGGTCAAGTTATCGGGGTGATGGGTGGAAGTGGGGTTGGAAAATCAACATTGCTGAACCTTCTCAACGGGAAAATAGAGCCTCAAACAGGAACGGTATTAATTAACGGGTACGATGTTCATCGTGAGCGATTTAGGCTAGAGGGAGTTATTGGTTTTGTTCCACAGGACGATTTACTTTTTGAAGACCTATCGGTATACCAGAATTTATACTACAACGCCAAGCTCTCGTTTAGCAATTTTTCGGAGTATAAGCTGCGCGAAACAGTTGAGCACATTCTTCGTGACTTCGACTTGGAGGATATTCGCGACCTCAAGGTTGGTGATCCACTCAATAAGTCCATAAGCGGTGGTCAGCGAAAGCGCCTAAACATTGCACTTGAGCTCATGCGCGAACCCTCCGTGCTCATGGTTGATGAACCCACGTCAGGACTATCATCTCAGGATTCGGTGATGGTAATGGAGCTGCTGAAGGATCAAGCCCGCAAGGGAAAGTTGGTGATAGCAAATATTCATCAGCCGTCGTCGCGTATTTTTAAGATGCTCGATAAGCTTTGGATCTTCGACAAAGGGGGCTATCCAATTTTTCAAGGGAATCCGCTCGATGCCATTGTCTACTTTAAGCGGATGAATACCCAGGTAAACGCTTCCGAAACGGAGTGTCCATACTGTGGTAACGTGAATCCAGAGCAGATATTGGAAATCATAGAATCGAAGGAGGTTGATAAGGATGGGAGGTACACCCGTAAACGGCGGAAAACATCAGAAAAATGGCATGAGTTATACAAAGAGCATATACAGCCACGAATAAAGCGGAAGGAATCGAAAAGGATAATCCCCAAAAATTACTTCAATATCCCCAACATTGAGGTTCAGATGCAGATATTCTTTCTGCGAACTCTTTTGGCCAAGCTATCTAATAAGCAGTATCTCATCATTAATTTGCTCGAGGCTCCTGTTTTGGCTTTTATTTTAGGATACTTTACAAAGTACGCCGCAGGAAATACCTACATATTTAGCGAGAATAGAAATCTTCCAGCATTCTTGTTAATGAGCGTTGTGGTAGCTTTGTTTTTAGGTCTTACGGTAAGTGCAGAGGAAATAATTAAGGACAGGAAAATTCTAGAACGAGAGTCGTTTCTTAACCTCAGCCGGTTCAGCTATTTGAATTCTAAAATCCTTTTTCTTTTTGGGGTTTCAGCCATTCAAATGGCACTGTTTGTACTAGTCGGGAGCTATATTCTTCAAATTAAGGGAATGTTGCTGGTTTACTGGCTGGTTCTATTTACTACCAGCTGCTTTGCTAATATAATTGGATTAAATATCTCTTCGGGCCTTAATTCTGTGGTCGCTATTTACATTCTTATTCCCCTAATCTTGGTTCCACAGTTACTCCTTAGCGGAACCATAGTTCCGTTCGATTACCTTCACCGAAAGCTTACCGATAAGGTATACGTTCCGTTGGTAGGAGACTTAATGGTGTCGCGTTGGGCATATGAGGCGTTGGCTGTAGAGCAGTTCCGCGATAATAAATTTGAAAAGGTATTTTTCCCCTACGAGCAAGTTATAAGCACTGCATCCTACAACACCAGTTTTCTTATTCCGAAGTTGCAGAATATGCTGGAGGATGCCATGCGTTATAAGGAGTCTGGCGGTTCCATTGCTGCAATAAATAGCCGACTGATTGTTGTGAAGAACGAAATGGTTGCTCTGCAAAATGAATCAGGTAAACCACCGTTTGAGTATCTCGGCAAGATGGATGATGCGGGCCTTACAAGCAATGTGTTTGAAGAAGCCACGGGCTATCTGTACTTTATAAAGAAATACTATTTCGATCAGGCTGATTCAGCCACACACGAAAAGGATAGCATCTACCGACGATTGGTAGATCACCTTGGTATCGATGCGGTAGTTAAGTTGCGTCAAGATTACTATAATAAAGCCCTTGCAGACTATGTTCTAAACACCCAAGAAGTTAACAAGATGCTTGAGCGACCAACCCAAATTATTCGCAAAAAGGATCCCATCTTTATGATGCCAACCATGAATTGGGGACGAGCGCAGTTCTATGCTCCAATGAAAAAATTTAATGGGCATTACGTGGACACCCTCTGGTTCAACCTAGCCTTTATCTGGGTTATTAACCTGTTTTTTGCCGTCACCCTTCAGTTTGATGTTTTGCGAAGAATCATCACCTACTTTGATAACATTCGAATCCGAAAATCGCAGCAGGAAAAAGGTGCAGACCGAAGTGTATAAACCTGCGTACAGGTCGAACTAGATTGGAAAGTATAGAGAAATTCCTTTAAGAAAACAGGATTGATATTATTAAGCCGACTTAATAAACCTCTTTGCCAAAAGGAGAAAGGGCTAATCCAGCCAACTTAACATGTTGTCCGGCAAACGGAATGCCTACAATGGTAATAGCCAGAAGTGCACCAAAAACAAGATGGCTAAGTGCGATCCATATGCCGCCAAAAGCCAACCATATAATATTGAGTAATATTGAAATACAACCGCTCGACCGTTCTGTGGTTTCAATTTTTCGACCAAAAGGCCAAAGAGCAACCCATGCCAACTTGTAGGCTTGTATTCCAAAGGGTATGCCTATGATGGTTATGCAGAGAATGGTTCCGCCAATTAAATATTCAAAAGAAATTACAAGGCCACCAAAGAGCAGCCAAACAATATTTCCGAGTGTTTTCATCATTCTAGCTATTTCCTAAACAAAAGAAACTTTTTCTTTTGGATTTTAAAAGTAAAAACAAATGATTCGGTAGGCATAATGCACAAAAATATGCCAAGTGAATAGTATTTAAGTAATTGAACTTAACGCTTTGGGCTTGTTTCTTTTGTTAGTTGATTGGTGAACAACACCGGTCACCTATTTTTCGTTTTGTGTTGGTGGAGGAACATATTTTTAAACTGGAGGTGCATGAAAAGATTGGTTGTTCTCAGTGGTGCTGGTATAAGCGCTGAAAGTGGGCTTAAAACTTTTCGCGATATGGGTGGACTTTGGGAGCAATACAATGTTGACGAGGTGGCCAGTCCCCAAGCGTGGCGAACCAATCCTGCGCTTGTGCTCCGATTTTATAATGAGAGACGAAAGGCGCTCTTTGCAGCGAAACCCAACGCTGGTCATATTGGCATTGCTAACCTGCAGGAGCACTTTGAGGTTATTGTTATAACCCAAAACGTCGATGACCTGCACGAGCAGGCAGGTAGCAAGCAGGTAATTCACCTGCACGGAGAGCTACGAAAGGCTCAAAGTACCGTTGACCCATCATTGGTTTATACCCTTAAAACTTGGGCGCTAAATATTGGTGACCGTTGCGAGAAGGGTTCACAGCTGCGACCCTACATTGTGTGGTTTGGTGAATCTGTCCCCAACTATCCAGCGGCAGTGGAGTTGGTTAAGACGGCAGACATCTTTGTTGTTGTTGGGACATCGCTCAACGTCTACCCCGCAGCCGGATTAGTCGATTATTGCGGAAAAGATTTACCGTTATTCCTAATCGATCCTAATGATCTCCCTGTATATTTGAGAAAAAATATGACGCTTATAAAAGAGCCAGCGAGTAAGGGAGTACCAATACTGGCAAAGTTGCTGGTTGAAAAACTTCTGTAGTCCAAGGTAATTAATAACATTTTGAATATGAAAGGCTTGGTTGTTGTACTTCTACTATTCCCCGGAGTTGTTTTAGCCCAATTATTTAAGGGTGGCGTTCAAGGGGGTATTACCATGAGTCAGGTTGATGGCGACCGCTATGCCGGTTTTAATAAAACAGGAATATGGGGTGAGCTGTTTGTGGAGTATCCTTTTACGGCGAATACCAGCTTGCATATTGGGCTATCTGGAGTTCAGAAAGGCTCCTTTCAGCGTTTCGATCCACAGGACTACTATAGAATGAGCTTAGTTTATGCCGAAATCCCCATTCTTTACCAGTATCGTTTTCTCGGCAAGGCAATAATGTAGGGGGGATAAAACGAATAGTGTAAAGTTGTAAAATTGTTGAATTGTGTGAAACATACACCACTATTGATTTGTGGCGTAATTTGTGGCAAGATACAAAAAAAACGAAACGTGCAAAGTGGTTAATTTTGGGTTAATAAAATGGGCTGGATTATTCCTATTGTTTAAACAAAGGTTAAGCAATGATTAAATACCATTAGAATAGTTGTATTTACGGCATATTTTGGGCAGCATTTGGCTGCGTTTGGCTCCTTAATTGGGGCTTTTTTATTACCAGGCGTGTAGGGGTATAATTGGAGATAAAAACAGTTTGGTTAGTCAATTGGTTAGTCAATTGGTTAGTCAAAAGGCATAAAATAAAAGAGTGTATAAGTATATGTAATCATTAATAAAGTGTTAAAACATGGCATAATATAAGCATATAGGGGTATGTAATGCCAGTATATAAACTGTATTAATATTGTGTAACGTTCTGATATACAAATAATAAAGTATTATACTTACCTGAAATAGGTGAGTAGGTGTGTGCAAAAGGCTTATAAAATGGTAATTATCATCTTCCTGAGGTTAGGAAAACGATTGAGTTAACCCATGCTATTTATGCGAATTGATGCTTTTACCAGGGCGGCAAATTTAACGGCATCTCTTGGTATTTCGCTATCTTGATGGTGCTGGTTTTGG
>DATKVT010000132.1 GCA_035529935.1 Williamwhitmania sp.
CAAATTTGGGTTAGCCCTTCTGGGCTATAATGGTCGTGAAATCATTGGAAGGAAGGCCCTTGACCTCTTAATATTGAAAGATAACCCAGGATCGCCATACTTTACAGAGATGGGTCAACGCCTTGTTGGCACTCAGGAGACATTAACTACGGAGGGAATTTGCCATTCAAGAAGTGGCGAGATGCTCACCATACTTTGGGTGATAACCAACACGATAGGTGCTGGAAGCCTGCCCGAGATGCTCTGCACAGGGAACAATATTACCGGTTTGGTAGGGGCTCAGGAAGCCCTAAGGGAAAGCCAATTAAGGCTCAAGAGCATAATGGACCACACCAACGACCTAATCTGCCAAATTGATTCTGAGGGTCGGCATCTGTATGTTAGCCCATCGTACAAGAGAATTCTTGGATATGAATCGCAAGACTTAATTGGTGAATCATTCTTTACGTTTCTCCATCCCGACGACCTCACTTACACCATTACCGAATTCACAGAAGTGCTACAGACCAATTCGCCCAAATCGGTAAGCGTGAGGTTTCGATCTGCCGAAGGCAACTACGTTTGGATTGAATCGCACGGCAATGCGATTATTAATAAGGACGGCAAGGTAACTGGGATGGTGGTAAGTTCCCGTGACATCACAGAACAGAATAGACATCACAAGGAGATTGAAGATAGCGAACTCCGATACAAGACCTTGCTCAATGCCATTCCCGATCTCATGTTTGTCCAAACCAACGAAGGCGTTTACCTCGACTACCACTGTAGCGACGAATCAATGCTCTTGACTTCTCCGGAATCATTTATCGGTAAGAAACATGCGGACGTATTACCAGCCGACATCCTTTCGCTTTTTGAAGAGAAGTTTCAGCACGTGAGGGAGAGTAATGAAATTGAGAAGTTTGAGTATCAGGCTAAGCTCAATAATGGCCAACAGGGCATCTTTGAGGCAAGAGTAACCACCTTCGGACCAGACAAGATGCTCACCATTATTAGAGATATAACCGATCGAAAAAAATCGGAACAACTAATTGTTGAAAACGAAAAGTTGTTAAAAAAAAAGAACAAGGAATACATTGCCATTAACGAGGAGTTGAACCTCAGCTACACCCACATTCAAAGCATTAATCAGGAGTTAACTGTTGCCAAGGAAAAAGCGGAGGAAAGCGATAGGTTGAAGTCGGCCTTTCTAGCTAACATGTCGCACGAAATACGTACTCCCATGAATGGCATGCTGGGCTTTGCTGACCTGCTGCGACGACCGAATCTCGCCGAAGAAAAACGACGACTTTACATCGACATTATTAACGCCAATGGCAACCAGCTGCTCGCAATTATCAACGACATTATCGACATTTCCAAGATCGAAGCAGGGCAAGTAGTTGCCGAAATGAGGCCCGCCAACATCACTAAGCTCTACCTGGAAATTCAGCACCAATTTACAACCCTTGCAAAGGCTAGAGACTTAGAATTTACAGCTCACTACCCTGATATCGGGGAGGTGGTAACCAATACCGATGCAACTAAGCTGCGGCAGATCCTTTTTAACCTCCTCAACAACGCACTAAAGTTTACACCAACAGGAAGGGTAGAAACCGGGTTCTCTGCCATTGATGGCAACTTGCTTTTTTATGTAAAGGACACGGGGATAGGAATTAGAGAGGAGCTTCACGCTACCGTTTTTGAACGATTCCGTCAGGTTGAAAACTCCATAAGCATGCAGCAGGGGGGTACAGGTTTAGGGTTAAGCATTTCAAAATCATTGGTTGAGTTACTAGGAGGAACTATATGGCTAGAGTCGGAACCAGGCAAAGGATCCACCTTTTTCTTCACCATTCCTTATTTAGCAACTGAGGAAAAACTAGCAAACCAAAATGATTTTCAGATGGCCAAACAAGCATCATGGATCGGAAAGAATATCCTTATTGCTGAGGACGACGAAACCAACTATGGATTCCTTAGCACCATGATTACCGAAGCAGGCATGCAGCCAATTTGGGCCACCAATGGACGCGATGCAATCAAACTTTGTGAAGAAAATCAAAACATCGACCTTGCGCTAATCGACGTCAGGATGCCGATAATGGATGGCTACGAAACTACGAGGCAGATAAAGGAGCTTCGCTCCTCTCTTCCGGTTGTGGTTCACACAGCCTTTGTCTCCACCGATGGCAAAGCGCGTGCATACGCGGCCGGGTGCGATGCGTTTTTGGCCAAGCCTGTTTCACGGAAAGATCTCATTGGCCTTTTTGATCGATTTTTCAGCTAATATTTACTAAGAAGTAAGGCTCTGAATACTTTCAACCAAAAAAAGTAATAATTTGGTTGCTACAAACCATAGCATAGCGCCATGAAAAACATCTTCTTAAGCCTCTTTGTTAGCGCGTTTTTGTTTGTAGGCTGCGCTCCAAAGCCAATTGTTCGGATAAATCCATCCACCACTCAAGGGGTCTGGTTATGGGGCCAACACTTTGTGTTCGATACAACCTCCAACATTCATGTTTACATTGCCTTCGATAGGGAATTCAGCGACAACGAGCTGGCCTTTTCGGTGGAGTATGTCAACGAAAGCAACGAGCCATTCCTGGTAGACCCGGCACAAATTGAGGTGGTAGCATATCCTTTCAATTCGGCAAAATACGAAGCGAAAACTTACTATGCCGTTGATCCCGAGCAGCAGCTATTGGAAACCGATATGGCCATATCGCGAAGCCAAGCCCAAAGCAAAAATTCAGCAATTATTGCCGCCCTTGTGCTTGGGACTGGATTTGTTCAAACAGTTTCGGACGTCAGCAACAACGCCTCTTTCGAAAAGCAAGTTTTGCATCAGAATATGGCTGTTGCCGGGGCAGACCTTGCTCAGGCAGCCAGTATTACCGCCGACTTCAACGTGGCGAAATTGGCAAACGATCGTCAGGAATGGGAAACGCAAACTTTGCGAAAAACTACCTTGCCGCCAAACATGTCTATTCAGGGAAGGATACTGATTCCAAAGGATCTGAAAATGATAAACTACCAAATAACCATTCCACTGCTGGAGAAAAAGGCAACATTTATGTTTGAACAAAAAATTTATAAACCCAACGTTGATTCAGCAAAATCCCGTCAAACAGAATGATTTATTTGTTCTCAATAGTTCCACAATCCCAGAGATAGAAGGTTTTTCCATTCCCCATGCTGCGTTTGGTAGCCAGCGAATCCATCAAAGTGCAAGAGGAAAATGTGTTGCCAAAATCGGTTGCAGGATTGGAGGTGTAACGCGAAGTGGTAACAAAGAAGGCACGCATCCCTGTTAATCTGTTGATGGGCATCCACTGGTTGTAGCCATTGGCGAGCCTACCGTCTAGCGCAGTTACCAATCCCTTTCCACCCAACGCCCACTCCAACTCACCACTCAAAAACCAGCGATGGGTAACTAAAACGGTGGAGTCGTTTACCAATCCTTTCTGCTCAAGGTAATTGGCTAACTTATCCCAACCTTGGCCGTCGAGTGTAAGATCGTTTTTAGGTGAGAGTTTGAGGAATCCAGTTCGGCTCTGAAATGCCAGCATCAGTCCAAGCACTAAGGTTAATCCGCCGGTAATTGCAGTAAACCGAATAGCCTTGCGTGCTGGCCACTGAACCATTAAGCCAGACAGCAAAAGTAGTCCTGTGAGATAACCCGGTAGAGGCCAGTGCGGTAAAACAGTCTGGAAAAATCCAACAACTGAAAAAATGGCAATTGGCATTAACGCAAACCAAGCTAACCAGCGAGTTTCGGATCGATTCTTTCGAAGGAAGAGTATTATCGTGGTAAGAAAGGTTATCATTACCCAAGGATATAGGTAAACCATCTGCCCCCCCAACCCTTGTAAAAACAGAACGAAAGAAAATCGTCCACCTGGAGCTCCCTTACCAAACTGGTATAGGAGGGAGACCCAATGATGGGTATAGTTCCAATAAAGATCGGGTGAGTAAACCACTAAGCTAATCAAAACCGCTAAGTAAAGTTTAGGCTCGCGAAGCAACTTTCGCCATTCCGGAAATAGTAGGATGCAGCAACCAAAGGTAAACCACATTAGAATGCCATGGTATTTGGAAAGCATAGCCAAGCCAGCAGCAGCACCCCACCAAAGTATCCAGCGCAGCTCCTTGGATTCACGGTAACGAATGAGGCAATAAACACCTACCATCCAAAAAAAGGCAAGCGCATTATCGGGAATAACAAAGGCACCAACGCCAAATGAAAAAAGGGGAATTACCTGCATCAATATTACTGCCCACCGGGCAGCTTCCCTACCCCACAACCGGTAGGCAGCCAAAAA
>DATKVT010000133.1 GCA_035529935.1 Williamwhitmania sp.
TGGCCTATGCGACCCCAATCACATGCGTATTCCATACGTGTTTACGCCCAATGGCGATGGAGCCAACGATAGGTGGGAAATCCCCGATTTTGTTTTCTTTACCGATGTCGATATAAGAGTCTATAACCGTTACGGCAAAGAGGTTTTTGCTCACAGCGGAGTTTACGATGCTGCCAGCGCTTGGGATGGTCGAGATTTGAACCACAGGGAGTTGCCCATGGACTCTTACCACTATATTATTAGAGTAACATCCGATGGGAAATCCTATTCCTTTAGGGGTAGCGTAACCATAATTCGATAGCCAAGGGGCTATACTAAAATAGTACTAACAGAAGTAATAGGCATGAAGGGTTTACTCAATTTACGGATAGCGATTCTCATACTGGGAGTGTTCCTTGCCGACCATGCTTTGGGTCAGCAGGAGCCACTCTATAGCCAGTATATGATGAATCCATTTCTGCTAAATCCTGCAGTAGCCGGTGCAGAGGGTTTTACTGCGTTTAACCTTACTGCCCGTCAGCAGTGGGCCGGTTATGCCGATGGACCCAGAACCATTGCCCTTAGTGGTCAAACACGTATACTAAAGACCAGCTACCTTAATCGTTCACGACGTATTAAGAACCGAGTTCGTAGACGCCGTCCCAGCGGACGAGTAGGATTGGGTGGCTACCTATTCAACGACGTGAATGGAAAGATAAGCCGGACTGGTTTTCAGGGAACCTACGCCTATCACCTGGATATGCGCCAGTACCAGCTCTCGTTTGGTGCCTCGGTTAGCTTTTACCAGTTTAAGGCCGATGTTGCTCCCGATGGGCTTCCCTATCCCGATACGCCAGACCCGCTAGTTATGGCAGGAAAGGCCAATACTGATTTTTCACCCGATGCAAACTTTGGAGTTTACTTTTCAAATACAGGGCAATGGTATTCCGGATTTTCGGTGTCTAACCTGTTCCAAAGTACCGTTCAGTTTGGGAATGGCAACCCAGAGAGTGCTTATAAGTTGCTTAGGCATTACTACCTGCTGTCCGGTTACCGCTACGACTTACAAAACGATTTTGAGGTAGAGCCTTCGTTTTTGCTTACCACCACCGAACGCTTAAGCTATACGGTAGATCTTAATGTTAAAGGATACTATAAACATGATTACTGGGCCGGACTTTCATACCGAACTTCTGGTGAGATAGTCTTCATGATGGGAGCAAAGTATAAAATGTATTATTTTGGGTACGCATTTGACTACGGGTTGGGGCAGCTAACTAACTTTAATACGTATGGTACTCACGAGCTGATGATTGGCATTAAGCTTGGTGACAGTGCCCGACGCTACAGGTGGTTAAATCGTTTCTAACCAAGTGGTTTAATGCTATCTTTTTGATTGGTGCTAGAGGGGAAAGGCTGCTTTTTGCAGTCTTTCTTTTTGAAAGAGGTGGGGAAGTTCTATGCGTATCCAAATTTGTTAAGCTAAAAGAGCAATAAAGATCAGCCAAAATACAATAAACCTGCTGTAAATTAGATTATTGGTATAGGGTAAAAAGAGAAAAGCCGCAATGAATGCGGCTTTTCTCATGAACGATTGTTAACCTAGCTGATTTATTTTAGTATTCCTTTTTTGTGTTTTTCGGCAATAACTTGCAGCATGTCGTCAGTCATGGTTTCAAGATTCCAAACGGGGCTCCATCCCCACTCTTCACGCGCACAGGTGTCGTCCATGTAGTTGGGCCAACTTTCGGCAATGGTTTTCTTTACCTCATCAACATTGTAGTCCATGGCAAATTCAGGAATACGCTTCTTGATGGCAGCGTATACTTGCGATGGCTCAAAGCTCATGGCGGTAATGTTGAAGGAGTTTCTATGTTTTAATTTAGATGGGTTGGCCTCCATGAGCTGCACGCAAGCCTTTAGGGCGTCGGGCATGTACATCATATCGAGAAAAGTTCCTTCAGGCAAAGGGCAGGTGAAGCGCTTTTCCTTAATGGCTGCATAGTATATCTCTACGGCATAATCGGTGGTTCCACCGCCGGGCAGCGTTACATTTGAGATAATACCAGGAAATCGAACGCTTCTGGCATCCACACCAAAGCGGGAGTGATAGTAGTCGCTCATCAATTCGCCGGTAACCTTGCATACACCATAAATGGTTGATGGGCGCATAATGGTGTCCTGTGGTGTGCCATCGTGCGGAGTGTTATTCCCGAAGGCACCAATGGAGCTGGGTGTGAAAACTGCGCAGCTGTTTTCACGGGCAATCTCCAGCGAGTTTATGAGTGCTCCCATGTTAATCTTCCAAGCCAGCTGAGGGTTCTTCTCACCTGTTGCCGATAGTAGGGCAACAAGGTTGTAAATGGCGTCGATGTTATATTTCTTAACAATTTCTGCAAACTTTTTCCCGTCTAAGGCATCCAGCTCTTCAAGCGGACCCGCTTCGCCCAACTTAATGCATGGAGCGCAATTAAGGTCGGCTGCAACCACATGGCTGCTCCCGTATATGTTTCGAAGGTATGGAACAAGTTCCGAACCTATTTGGCCGCCGGCACCAACAACGAGGATATTCTTCATTACCTGATTTTTTGTAGGTTAGTTGCTCGAAAGAGAACAATTAATAAAAGTTGTTGCTTAACTAAGCGCTACAAAAGTAACTTTTTTTCAACTTGAGTGAAGCGGAAAATTGATGATTTTAAACAGGAATTACAGTTTTGCTGTGCGATTATTACTCCAAGCCACAATCCAGTTATAAATTGTTATCCGAATTGCCTTTTTGACCGAAACATCTTCAGTGCGCTTTCCCTGTGCTGCATAGGTTAGCAACAACCCGCAATGTCTCCATTACGAAAAGTGGAGCCTCATGCCTACACAAGGTAGAATTAGGCAGTTTGCCTTTAGGTTACTATAGGATGTTGTATGTGAATTGGTCAGAGTCCAAGAAGCCAGATACTCATCTGCTTATTCTCGTCACGTAAACGGGCAAGCTCTTCAAGTGCGCGGTTTCTGTCGGTGAAGCTAAACATGGAAACACGGTATACTGGTCCATCTACGGTAAGTATCTCCGGTTTGAATCCCTTCTTTTCAAGCGACGATTTTAACCTTTCCGCGTTTCCCTCTTTAGTGAAACTTCCGGCAATGATGTAGAATACCTTTTCTGTATTGGTCGAACTTTTAGGTTCCTCGTAGTAGAGTGCTTTTTTCTTCTCTGTTTGAGTGTTTATAACCTCTTCAACGTCTGCTTTTTCGGTAGTATCGGCGGCAGTGCTATCTTGAACTGTTGAATCTATGGCAGGTTGTGCCTGACTAACCATAGGCGAAGTTGGCATTTGCTGTGGGGTGAAAATGTCGGTAAAAAGCCAGAGAACAACGCAGGCAATGGTAATAAGGGAGATTGCAGCAACCCAGATAACGCCTGAAAATCGTTTTCTTGTAGCTATTCTTGCTGGAGGAACTATATTGGGTTTGGCAGTTATTTCCTTAGGTTTTTCGCTTATGGTTTCTTTCTCGGTGGAAGTTTGATGTATAACCAGCGATTCCAATCCAAAGGCATCGGGCAATAGATTAAGTCCCTCTTCAATTTTAAAGTTGAACTCTGCACCATCTTTAATAAGAATTCCCAAACCTTCGAATATGTATTTATTCGCTTTATCTAAGGTTTCTTTTACCTGCTCAACAAATAGGCCAACTGCTATTGCTGCAGCCTCAGGCGTTAGACCTTCCTGCTCGGCAACAAGGTTTTCGAGTAGCTTATCGTTCCACGTTTCCTCTTTGCTAAAAGAAATTTCCTTGGCTGGAGGGGTAATTACTCGTGTTGCTTCGTCGATTATGGCAGGTTTGTATTCAGCCACGAATGCTCCCAAGTTGGGAAGTGAAACCCTGTTGTTTATGCGAAGTAACTCAGCAAGAAGCTCACCCAAGTTCGATTTCATCTGAATGATAATGTTTTAGTGTATTGAACCACAAACCTGCTTGTCCATTCTCACGCTATTACCTTACGCGTCATCGGTAAAGGATAAGGGCAAAGTTGAATGAAAATTTCTTTTTCTGTCAATTAGTAAAAGTAAGAAAAAATGGAATGCCAAACCATCACTACCATAGTATGTTTATATTCAATGTTTCGACACCAACCGGAGTCCAATTATCGATCCAATAAGCAGTGTAATAAAAATCAACCTCAATGTTTCGTATGATTCTTTGAATAGCAATATCCCTAAAATAGCAGTTCCGGCTGCACCAATGCCGGTCCACACCGCGTAAGCTGTGCCCATTGGAATGGTTTGTATAGCCTTATTGAGCAGCAGAAAGCTCATGGTAATGCTGATAAAAAAGCCAACAGACCAACGCCAGTCTGAAAAATTATTGGAATACTTCAGACAGGTGGTAAAACTTACTTCAAAGAAGCCTGCAATTACAAGGTAAATCCACGACATGTTTTATATATAAAATGGGAGAGGGGGAAGCTTACGATTTATTTTGCTGGTCGATAACGTAAATTGAATATAAAAAATGAAGGCCAACCAAGAGCATTATGGGTAGGATGAACAGTAATAAAAAACGAAAAAGGAAGTAGTTGAGCACACCGAAGAAAATTAGAGTAGCAAGTGCTACAATAATTGTAAGGTCGCCAAAAAGCATGAGTCCCTTTTTTGCTCCAGAAAACGCACTTAGTGATATTCCACCAATACTGAATCCTTCGGGTAGTTCTCCCATGAACCGGTAAACACATATGGTGAGGAATGCTGGGTTTAAAAGCCCAAACAGTCCTAGCAGGACAGGTGAGCTAGTTAGCTTAAAGGAGTATGCAATACCAACAGTAGATGCAATGCCCATGTTGAGTGTAAAACTAAAACTGGAACCAATAAACTGTCTTGCCCAGTGAAAAAGTAAGGTTTCGGGAAACGTCTTTTTACTCATCAACCGCAATATTTTTTTGCTGGACAAAGGTAGCATTCTTTTTGCAGGTCCGGCATAGGATCGCTATTGTTGATGACGACACACTGCTTGTCAGTATTCACGTTGGCACGAAAAAATAGTGCAGAAGAATGGATTATTATTCAATCCGTTCAATTAGCTTTAGGGTGAAACCAATCTTGAGCATCTCCTCCTTAGAAAGGATGGCGCCTTCTGGTGGCCGTTGGTTGAGTTTAAGAGCAATTGCCAGCTGTCCTACCTGTTGGGTAAACTGAATTCTGTTTGGCGAAACGTTTGTAAGTAAGAGTTCGCTGAGCAAGTCGGCTGCTGCCTGATGACCAATTGCCGAAATAAGTTGATGCTTGCTCGCAAGCACTTTGGCATCATGAACCGATAGTGGCGATATTCGGTAGATGCCATCAGTGGTTACTACAGTTCCGTTATAAATAGCGATTGGCAAATTTTGACTTGCCAAAGAGTTTTTCGGCATAGACTCGCTTTCCATAAAAGATATTGAAATTTCCCCAAAGATAGGTTAAATCTTGTTTTTCCTTGAGTTGAACGGTATGGTTGTCAAGCAAAATACTGGTTAACGGGTAGCTGTTTTACCACATATAGCCCCATCTAAAAGGAGAGGTCAATCACAAATCAATTGCGAACATTTGGTTTGAAAGCGGTCATTCTGGTTTAGGAAGGGACTTTAATATTAAACCATTTAAGTTTAATTATGCATCACGGGAAAGTGAAAGATATTTTCTGAAGTATAGGCTTATACATGGTGGTGTGGCGCTTTGTGCCAGAAGATATTTATGGACTTGGGCTATATTTACTTGTAGCATCGATTCACTGCAGCAGCGTTTTTAATTGAAAAACTGCATGTGTTTTTCTTTATGGTGTTGGAGCAGGCGGCCTCGAAAAAAGTTTATCCCATTCAATTCTTCTTCCATAGAAGAGGTAAACGTTATTGACTTTAAACTGAAAATTTTCTTTTCCCGAGAGGCTAATTTCGTACGAATCGGTAATGTAGTATATACCAAAATAGTTTTTTTCGCGCGAGTAACCAAGAGCAATACGGGTTGATACTTTTGCACCCAAGCCACTACGTTCTCCGGAATATTTCCCTTGGTCATTATAGGAGAATGAGGTTTTCAGGTAGCCCATTCCCACCATTCCGGTAAGGTTCAGCAACAGTCGTTTCCACATAATAAAGTTGTGTGAGTAGCCAACGCTTATTCCGCCAGTAATGGCACTAACCTCATTGAGGTTAAGTTTGTCGGAAACGTTGTATTGTCGAAGGTCGATAAAGGCTGAATCTGCATAAACGTTGGTCACGTTGAAATAGGCTCCCATCATAAACGTTCCTGAACTTTTTTTCTGCCACTCAATCTGCTGAAATGCGGCTTTTTGTGAAAAGTTTCTACTGTTAAAAATGTAGAAAAAATTAGCACCGTAGGTTGACCTATAGGAATTCCTATTATTTGGATACGGTTTGGTGGTGTTCCACCCTGGGATAAAGTTATGTGGGTTTTCGAGGTAGAACCCTCGATAGTTTAAAAAGTATAGATCAAGTCCAAAAGTTTTGGCAAAAATGTTAGTTTGCAAGTCTAAAGAGGTTGTTTTTCCATATACCCTTTCATTTTCGGTGCTGGTAGGAAGCACAAACCCAAGTCGGATACCAAACCATTTATTTACAAATCCTACACCCATTCTGGTTTGTGGGGTTGGTGCAAATTTGTAGTTTTTGTTTAAGGAATCTTTGAGCGAGAAAGGTGCCGATTTAACGCCAAGGTAAACAAACACATTCATCTTTTTGAATAAGGAGATGATGTTGGTGCTATCTCCTCTAGTTATTATGGCTGGGGAGTTTTCGGGAGAGCCAGCTATACCCGAAAATGATAAGAATAGTAAGCTGATGACTATTAGGAAAATCGGTGGTCTCAACAGAATGTATATTTGTAACTAAAGGGTCTTTTTTGTAACAATGCTCAACAGTTCGTCAGGATCAATCGGCTTTCCAATAAAATCATCGCAACCAGCTTCAAAGCATTTAATTTTATCTTCCGGCATCACGCTCGCGGTTTGCGCAATGATAGGTAGGTTTTTTCTAAAAAGTTTTATTTTTTTTGTTGTTTCATAACCGTCCATAAATGGTAGCTGCATTTCCATTAGCACAAGGTCTATTTTGGTGTTCATTTGGCAAATTTCAAGGGCATCTTCACCGTTCTTCACATGTACAATAGCGGCTTTAACCTCACCAAGAATTGTTTCAAGATATTGGTAGCTGATCAAGTCGGCTTCCACAACGAGGATTGTCTTTCCTGCTAGGGGATGGTCAGTTGAAATGGCATCAAGTATGGTATTTAAATCGTTTTTGTTATCGATTTTTGTGTATGGAATAGTAAAATAAAAGGTGCTTCCGTTAATGCCGTCACTTTCTACCCAAATCTCTCCCCCAAGTAGAGAAACAAGCCCCTTACTTATGGCTAAACCTAGACCGGTGCCGTTTGGTTCAATGCCTTGCCTAACGCCAACCTGGTTGAACCGCTCGAAGATCAACTTTTGTTTTTCCTTCAGAATCCCCGGGCCTGAATCTTTAACCCAGAAAAGCAACTCCTTGTTGTCGTTTTGTGGCTTATACCCCAGCTCAATGGTACCCTCTTCGGTAAATTTGAATGCATTTTCGAGCAGGTATCCAGCAATTTCCTGCAGCCGTGTGCTATCGGTCACAATGAGAACCTCCTCATCCGATAGTCCTTTGCTCACTTTCAGATCAATCTTTTCTGATAGTTTGTTCGACCATAGGTTCTGACATTCAACAACCAGCTGATTTACAACTTGATTTAAAGAGCATGCCGACTTTCGCATCGTCAACTGCCCTGACTCAATCTTCGCAATGCTAATAATGTCGTTTATGATCTCTAGTAGTTGACGACCCCTTTCGTCGATGATTTCTATGTATTGTTTCCGTATATCGAATGGCAGTTCATCTTCAAGCATTTTGGAGAATCCAATGATTCCATTGAGGGGGGTTCTAATTTCATGCGACATGTTGGTGAGGAACGCCGTCTTCAACCTGTCTGATTCTTCTGATTTTTTTAGTGCACTATTTAATTCCTTGGTTCTTGCTTGAACGAGGTTCTCCAAATCTTGGTTAAATTGGTTGAGTTCCTTGTTCATGGAGTCGATTTCTTTGCTCTTGCTTCTTATCTTCTTGTTTGCAACAACAAGCGCAAATGCAAATAAAAGGACGACGAGCACGAAAATCAAGAGTGTTATATTCAGCACAGCCGATTTTTTGGTTTTTTGCTGGGTAAGGCTTAATTCCTGATTCAGCAAATCATTGGTTTGGGATTGGGAGTCATAGTCGTATTTGACCCTGAATTCGGCTACCTTATCGCTAAGGTCTTTAGAAAAGATGCTATCCTTAATGTTGATATATCGCATTAAAAGGTTACGCGATTGAGACTCGTTTCCATCCAGGTGTTTAAGGTTGGAAAGCGTGAATAGTGCTTCCGCCTGAACGCGTTTGAGCGCACTTCCTTTGGCGATGTTGTATGATTTAGTGGCATATTTTATTGCCTCCGAGTACTTTCCTTGCTTTGTAAGAACCGAGGCAAGATCGTTATAGCATTCGGCCTCACTGTAGCGTTCCTTTAACTCATTTGCCAGCTGGGCTGCCTGAAAATAAAAGGCGGCGGCCTTTTCAAGATTACCTATCTTAAAGTGCGTAATCCCCAGATTCTCTAACGTTGTAATCATGCTTCGACGGTTTCCCTGCCGCTTCTTCATTTCTAAAACATGAAGAAAGCATGGAAGAGCATCGTCGTAGCGGCCTAAGTCCAGCAGGATGAGTCCCACATTGTTCTGCGTATAAACAATACCTACGCTATCATTCATCTGAATGGAGAGTTCCCTTGCTTTTTCAAAGAGGGATAGGGCGTGGGTGTAGTCGCCCAAGTTTCGGTAAACTAGGCCCAGGTTGTTCAACGCCTTTGCAACGCTTAATCTGTCGCCTACCTCCTGTTCTATGGCTAATGACTTTTGGTAGGCTGCAAGTGCCTCAGCGTAGTTGCCTAGACGCTCTAAGTTGGCTCCCATACGGTTTAAGCAACTTGCAAGGCCAGCGGAATTATGCTCATTCTTGTATAGTAGAGATGCCGTTTTTAGGTAATCAAGCGATTGGGTATAGTGTGACAGGTAAAAGTCGCTTGCAGCACAAGATTCTAATGCTTTTGCTTTAAGCAGCGGGAGGTTTAACTCGCTTGCAATCTCGAGAGCCGATTCTGCATACCCTAACGATTTTTCAGGAGTGTTGGAGAGCGTAAGGTTTGCTAGTTTAAGGAATATTTCAACTCTTGCTTTGTCGCGAACTTCAGAAACAAGTGACAAAAGGCTGTCTTCTCTTGCATTTTGTGCTGGTAGCACTTCTACCATGAGCAACAAGCCAAGAATTATCCTAACAACCTTTGTCATGAGTATACAATTAGTGCATAAAAATAAGGCATTTTGGTATCCAATCAAAAAAACTCTGGTCATTGCTGCCCGATTACAGATAGATTTTGCCAGATAAAGCTATTTTTGTGGCGAACGCTATGAATTGGATCGATAAACAAATGGCCTCGCTTGGCGGGGTTGCTGAGAATAAGTTTTCAAGCCTTGCTTCCTTTATTCGGAGGCATAGGATGGGTGTGTATGGTACCATTATTTTTCACCTCATTATAGCCATCGTAATTTTAACGCTTAAGCTAGGCAGCCTCCACACTCAAAATAACCAGCCGGTGGTCATTAATTTTGAGAAAGAGGCAATTCCCCCCGAAATTCTTAAGCAGGAGATCAAAAAGGAGATGGCGCAACTTAAACAGGAGTTGGCCAAGGTGAATTATTCAAAGATGGATTTTCGAAATGCCGCCGCCGATGTTTCGTCTGAATCGAAGGATTTAAATAAATCCCTCGCCGATGATCGAAACACTAAAACCGATGAGCTTTACGACGAGGCTAAAAAGTTGCAGGAACGTTTAGATGCTGGCAAGGCCAATTTAGAAAAATTGGAGCGGGGCGAGAATGCTGTTCAGCCACCGGCAGGGCAAGAGGTTGCAAAGAAGCCCTCCAAAGCGCCCAATCCTGGCAAGGTGCTCGTTAACTACAGCTTAGGTGGACGTAAGGCTTTTAGGCTACCCGTACCGGCATACACTTGCGAAGGTGGCGGTACGGTAAAGGTGCTAATTGAGGTTAACCAACAGGGTTATGTAACCTCTGCAAAAGTGGACAACAGCAGTAGCAGCTCGGACGATTGCCTTTGGGATGGCGCCCTTCGCTCGGCTCGGTCATCGAGGTTTCAAATTCAGGAGGGTGGAGCATCCTCGCAGTCAGGATTTATTTTGTATCGTTTTATTCCTCAGTAGCGCTAGAATGCGGCCATAAGCAAATCGATATCTTTGGCTGGCATGTGGTAAATACTTCCAAACTTGAAGTTTGTAAGAATGCCGTTGAAGAGATACACCCCGTGTCGTAAGCCCTTATTCTCTTTAAGAACTGCAGTAACCCCGGAGGATTGTCCTATCATTAAAAGAATAGGTACAAAAACGTTGCTTAATGCAATGCTTGATGTTCGGGCAACCTGTGAGGTAATATCGGGCATGCAGACGTGAATGACGCCATGTCGTGTAAAGCTTGGTTTGTCGAAGGGGCAGGACTCGGTGGTTTCAAACGATCCTCCACTTGTTACAGTGAGGTCAATAATCACAGCTCCCGTCTTCATCTTTTCAATAAACGAAGTCGGTATCTGCTGGGCAAAGGCATCTTCATCGGTAACAGGCGTGCCGATTACCACGTCAGCCGATCGGAGAGATTTTTCGAGAACTTGAGGGTGAAAAATGCTGGTATAAAGCCGTGTGCCTAAACGGTATTGAATGTCGGTGAGCCGCTTGAGCGATTGGTCAAAAATTTTTACTACACAGCCTAGGCCAAGGGCGGCCCTTGCTGCAAATTCGCCTGCAGTATCGGCACCAATTATAACCACTTCTGTGGGTGAAATGCCAGTGATACCACCAAGCATCACCCCTTTACCACTATGCAAGTTCGAGAGGTATTCGGCAGCCACTAGAATTGAGGTGTTTCCGGCAATGGAGCTCATCGACCGTACAACAGGGTAGCATCCATCGTCATCTTTAATTAGCTCAAAGCTAATGGCCGTAATCTTTTTTTTCTGTAGCGATTTAAGCAGGTTTTCGGTTTGCCCCGTATGGTAAAAGGACGAGATGATAGTTTTACCGTCGGCCATAAGGTCGATCTCTGCCTCGGTGGGTGGGGCAACTTTCAGCACAATGTCGGCTTTATATACTTCGCCCGTGCTGCATATTGTGGCTCCTACCTCAGAATAGGTTAGGTCGGTATAGCTAGCACCTGATCCAGCGGCCTTCTCCACCAGCAGCTTATGTCCATTGGCTATGAGTATTTCAACGGCTTCTGGGGTTAGGGAAATTCTATTTTCACCTATGCCCGACTCTTTGGGTAAACCAATAACGAAGCTTCGCTGTTTCCGGCCAATGGCAAGCGTTTCCTCTTGAGGAAGCAAACTTTTTCCGAAGTGGAATAGGGGTGAAGTGGGTCCGAGATGTTTCATTTTTATGTCAATAGAAGTTGTTAAATGTACGACATCCCGTTGGCATTTTCAAGAAGTATGCCCCATCTCCTTTACAAAGAATGAAAACCGGCGAGATTCGTCTGGCATAACCTCAATTTGGATAACAATTGTCTCGTCCGGAATGAGTGTATCGATTACTTCTGGCCACTCAATAAGGCAGATTCCTTCTCCGAAAAAGTATTCTTCATAGCCAAAATCAAATGCTTCCTCAATCGACTTAATGCGGTAAAAGTCGAAGTGAAATACAGACTTTCCCTTGTCGGTAAAGTACTCGTTTACCAATGCAAAAGTGGGACTGCTCACCACGTCAGTCACCTTCATTTGGTGGCAAAGTTCTTTTATTAGGGTGGTTTTACCAGCACCCATCAATCCTTGAAAGGCAAAAATTCTTTTTCCTTCAAATGTTTTAAGAATATACTGAGCCACAGCATGCAGTTCAGTCAAGTCTTTGGCAACAATTACATCCATAGTTACTTTTTGAGCGGATCGAGAACAATTAATGGAATCATCATCTCCTCAAGTGATACGCCTCCATGCTGGAAGGTATTGCGGTAGTATCGGGAGAAATGGTTATAGTTGTTTGGATATACAAAAAAATCGTGGTTGGTGGCAAAAATATAGGCGGAGGTTAGATTGCTTTTTGGTAGGTGCACCTCCTCGGGTTTAAGAATTTCAAAAACCTCTCGTGCCTCGTAGTTTAAGCTACGGCCTAATTTATACCGAAGGTTGGTGGAGGTATTTCTATCGCCCACAACTTTAATGGGGTTGGTGACCAAGGTGGTTCCGTGATCTGTTGAAAGAATCACCGTCATTTGCTGGTCAGCCAGCTCCTTGAGAAGTGCTAAAAGGTCGGAGTGAAGAAACCAGGAGAGAGTTAGGGAGCGGTAGGCCGATTCATCAGAGGCAAGCTCTTTAATTAGCTCCATCTCGGTACGTGCATGGGAAAGCATGTCTACAAAGTTGTAAATCAAAACCGTGAGGTTGTTCTCAGCGAGTTGATTTACATTGCCAAGTAGTTTTTTTGCTGAACCTGGGGCAACAAATTTCTCAAATCCAAGCTTATACTTCTTACCCAGCTTTTGGATCTGACGAATTAGTAAGGCCTCCTCGTACTGATTTTTTTTGTCTTCCTCTTCGTCGCTCACCCACATTTCAGGATAGAACTGCTGTATTTCTTGGGGCATTAATCCAGCAAATATGGCATTTCGGGCATACTGGGTGGCGGTAGGTAGAATACTGCAGTATACCTCCTCCTGTCGTAGTCGGAATAGATGGAGTATTTCAGGTGCAATAATCTTCCACTGGTCGAGGCGGAAGTTGTCAATAAGGATAAAGACGACCTTTTCACCCTTATCAACAAGGGGGAACACCTTGGTCTTAAGCAAGCTGGGTGATAATAGAGGTGCTTCGCTGTTGTTTTTTCCAAACCACTGCTTATAGTTTTGCTTCACCCACTTGGCAAACTCCTTATTAGCCTCATCCTTTTGAAAACCGTATATCTCCTTAATACCCGCATCGGACGATTCCTCCAGTTCCAACTCCCAGGCAATGAGTTTTTTGTATATATCTGTCCAGTTAGTAAATGATCGAGCTGTTGAAATCAGCATGTTTAACTCTCCAAGCGCTCTTCTAAAATCCTGAGTTGATTGGGCATCGATTAGCGCACCCTTGTGGACATGCTTTTTTATGGAGAGCAGCAGCTGGTTTGGCTTAACCGGTTTAATGAGGTAGTCGGTAATTTTTGAACCAATGGCACGGTCCATAATGTCCTCCTCCTCGCTCTTTGTAACCATCACTACAGGGGTTTCCGGTCTTATCTCCTTTAGTAATGAAAGCGTTTCTAGCCCGCTCAATCCGGGCATATTTTCATCCAAAAAAACGAGGTCGAATCGTTGCTGCTTCATAAGTTCCAGCGCATCGGTTCCGTTGGAGGTGAAGATTACTTCATAACCCTTGCTTTCAAGAAAAATGGCATGAGGCCGAAGCAGGTCCATTTCGTCATCAACCCAAAGAATAGTAACATTTCCCATTTGTAATAGAATTTAGGGATTGTAGTGTTGCCGGAAGAAGGTAAGGTAGTTCTGAATGCCTTTATCGGCTGTAAACTGCGCGTAGTTTTGTTTCGAAATCACAAAAATGGCGCAATCGTCAGCAGGTGCATTTAGGAAAATCCCCGGCGCTGCACTAATCTTCTTGAAGTAGTCCATAGCCGAAGTTTTATCCTTCAGCGTTTCTACAAGAATCGTATTAAAGCTTTGGTTAAGTTGGGTTGAGGATACGTTTAAGTTTAAGTTTAAATATAGGGAGTCGAGGTTGAACGATACAATATTGAACTTTATGCGGTTAAGGTCTAACTTATTGGAAACAACTGCTACAAAGTATTGTTCGCCATCTGCATCGGAATAGTTTACCGATGGATGCTCCTGATCTGTTTGTGGGTTTTTGTTTTCAGCGAGGGTTGCATTTTGAGCCAACTTAAGCTCAACGTTATTGAGGTTGGCAATCATTTCCCTTGCCTTGTTTGCCTCTTCGGTGGAAGGAAACTTCTTCATCACCGCGTTTAGCGCATTACGATAGGCAGCAAGGTTTCCTCCATCCCCTTGGCAAATAGCCAAAATGAGTTGGTATTTGGGCTGCAGGTTGCTGTCAGGATACTTGTTTATGGCAGCAGTGGCCTGTTGGGCCGCAGCTGGAAAATTGCCTGCGCTAAAGGTTTGGTAGAGTTGCTCGTAATTCTTTTCTTCTTCACCTTGCTGATCCGTCAACTTTTTGAGGTAATCCGGGTTGGTAATGGCCATTGCGTATGTGCTGTTTGGGTATTTATTCACCAGCAAATCGCGGTATTTTTTGATCCGTTGAGCATCTTTTATAGCTAGGGAGAGTTGGTATATGTCGAAGTAAACAGAAACTAGGTCGGCGTTATTGGGAAATCGTTGTGCAAACTCTTCATAGGTTTTTATGGCAGCGAGATAATCTTTCATCTGATTCTGGTATACCGCGCCCGCTTTTAAAAGCGAAGTTTCGATTCGCTTGGAAGAAGCCTTCATTAACGAGTCGGTCAGCGGCAGGTCGGCGAGGTAGAATTCGCGGGAATTTTTGGAGAGCTGCTTCTTAACGCTTGCCGCTGCTGCTATCCCTGTTTCTTCCTCCGTTGTTCCTGTGCCAACGTCACCGGTGAGTTCAGAAATCCCTTTGTTTTTTCGCCTCCAGTTATCTTCCAGTTTGCGCTTTCCCCACAACATTTGGAATTCCGATGAGCCCACCGCCAGCGTTGCAGGGTTATAGAAGTACCATTTTCCGCCTTGCTGTCCAGCAAGATTTTGGGTTGCCTGTTGCTGCTGGTAGTAGGAGGCAGCGTAGCGTTGTTGCTCCTCTTCTTTGCGCTTTGCTTCTTCCTCTTCCTGCACCTTTTTTATAAGCGATGCAATGAGTGCATTTCGGTCCGCTTCAGACATTTTGGCAACCCGCTGAAGGCTGTCCTCGCGCGATACAACCCGGAGATCGGAAACGAGGCTAGTCAGGTTGTCGGTCTTGAGCTTGAGCTGCGCATAGTCTGGATAGGTATTATCGAGAACGGTAACGGCAGTATCGTAGTAAGCCTGTGCCATAATATAATCAGGCTTCTCAAAGTAAAGATCAGCCAACGTTATGGACGAAAGTCCTTTTTGGAAGTTATTAGAAACGCTTTTGCTGACAGAGAGAGCAAAGTTTTTCATAGCTGCCGGCATATCGTTTTCTGCTAGGTCAATTTTACCAAGGGCATAGTACACAAGGTCCAGGTACTCCCGGTTCTTTTCGTCCTTTGCCAACTTCAGCAGCACCTTTCTGAGATCCTTCCCCTTTTGACCAGATTGGTAGAGGATGGCAATTTTAATTTGTGCATTGAAGGCTGTTTCGTAGGCAGGATTCATTTTGGTTACCGCGCGAAATGCCTCAATGCTCTTTTCGTTATCACCAATTTTTTCGTAGAGCTGGCCCAAGAGGTAAGTTAGCCGAACTCGTCTATTCTTTTTCCAGTGCGACTGCAGTGCCTTTTTGAGATAGGGAATAGCATCGGCATATGCTTTTCGCTTTATGTCCATGTCGGCGAAGGAGAGGAGCAACAATGGTCGCAACTTGGTAGGAAATTTTTTATCGGCATTGAGTGATCGGAGCATTTCCTGACCCTCTTCATAAGAGCCAGTTTGAGCGTCGATAATAGCCATCCAAACCTTTGCCTCGTATAGCGACTTGCTGTTTGGGTATTCCGTAAGCATGTAGTTGAAGGTTTGGAGTGCCTTGTCATAGTTCATGCCATACACGTTAGCCTTGCCAATGAGAAGGTAGGCTTCCGGCACCCAAACGCAAAACTCATTTTGGTTATAAAATTCCCTATCTTTTTTATTTGGTGCTCCCTTTTTTGGTTTTGGCTTAACAGTTATGGAGTGGTGGGCTACAAGGCCGGTAGCTTTCTTAACGGCGCGATCCATATCGCCCGCAATTGCGCCTGCCATCTGCTGGTTGTTGAAGGTAAATACGGGAAGCAAGTCGGTGTAGTTCATCGGGTAATTTTTCTCCGACTTTGCCACCCCATTCTCGTAGCTAAGGTTGGCGTTATAGTAGTAATTGTAGTATGCGGTGAGGTTGTGATAGTTACGGGTAACCACAGTGTTTTTTTTGGTAGAGCACGAAGTGGTTATGGCTACAATAGCAGCAAGGAGCAGAAATAGCTTAATAATAGATGATTTCAATGCGAATGGTTTTTTTAAACAACTGCTCAAAGGTCAAATTATTTTTCTGATTGTAAAAATAACGGGATTTTTTAAGATGGAGTAGGGTTATGGAAAACAAAAAAACCAAGCGAAAGGCTTGGCTCTATGTTTACCATCAAAGAAAATTAGTAGTCATAGTAATTAAAAGGTAGACATACAAGGTCGCTTAGCTCTTCACCGGACTCTTTTATTTCGTCATCGTCCGATTCGTAGTACCAGTTTATCACCACGCGGTTACCTTTCTCATGGATTTTGCGTAACTCAAATAGAATGTCGAGCAAGAACTTGGCAGAGGATGAGTTGAAATAGGTCATCCGAAAGTTCATGGTGATTAACGCTTTGTCGAACTCCGTGTTATTCATCACAACCTCTTCGATGTAATCCTGAACCCATTTCACAACAGGTTTGTAATAACCAATTACGTTCTCAGGTCTGGAGAACCCAGCAATATTGAGTACATTTTGTACTGGGTCAAAGTGCAAATCTGGTGTAAATTCAGTTGGTTCTAATATTAGTGTTTTCATTATAGTCACTAGGTTTATTGATTACTGGTGACAAATTGTGATATGGATTGAAAACAAAAAGTATTGTTTGTCAATCGGATCAAAGGTATAACCAATTTTATTCTCAGACACCTTGGCGATGTTAATAATGCCTAAACCTGCTCCTCCTCTATTATTCACCGCATTGTGGAGGATCGTGTTCTTGTACAACTCCTTAAGGCCAATACGATCGAGTGTATTAACAAGGTCGAGGCGCTGCTTGAGGTTGGCAATTTTCTCAATACGCAAGCTGTTGGTTGCAGAAATGGTGAAGTTTTGAGGATCGATATTAAGCGTAAACAAGGGTGTATGAATAATTTGGTCGCCATTTTTTACGATATCCTGATGACGGTAAATGTTTTCAAGACTTTCAACGATTGCGGCATATACCTTTTTTTTAATGGTAATATTCATGCCAAAATCATCTAAGATGGAGGTCATCTTATTGAGCAGGATACCGATTGCTTCGTAGCTTAGCGATCCGTTATGTGTAAGAAGAGATGTTTCCTTGATCACGTGCTGGTCCTCGATGTTTAAAAATGCTTGTGAAAGGTAGCAATTATTTTCAAAAGTGATAAAAAAAATGTAAGATGCTGCAATGTTTTGAGCATTTGTTTGAGTTCAACAATTATTTGTAAAAAGGAGGAGGGAAATCACCCCTCCTCCTTAGGCAATATACTCTTTCTTAATCGTTACTTCACGATGGTCATTTCATCAATTAACCGTTTTGCACCGGCAAATTTATCAATAATGAACAGGGTATAACGGACGTCGAGGCAAATGGTACGCTGGAGCTCTGGCTCAAAAGCGATGTCGCCGCTCATGGCCTCCCAGTTTCCATCGAATGCAGTTCCAATCAGCTGACCCTTACCATTGATTACAGGACTACCAGAATTTCCTCCTGTAATGTCGTTGTTGGTGATGAAGTTAACTGGCATAACACCCTTATCGCCATAAGGTCCGTAATCCTTAGCATTATAAAGTTCTTTCAACTTTGCAGGAACAACAAACTCCGGGTTCTCAGGATCTTCCTTTTCCATTACGCCCTTAAGAGTAGTTTTGTAATCGTAGTGAACAGCATCCATTGGGTAGTAATCGAGCACCTGGCC
>DATKVT010000134.1 GCA_035529935.1 Williamwhitmania sp.
CACCAACGGTTACCACGCAAGCTGTAAGCTCCATAGCCGCCACAACAGCTACCGGAAATGGGAACATTACCAACCTTGGTGTGCCAAATCCAACCGCCTACGGGGTATGCTGGAACACCACCGGTACGCCGACGACTTCGGATAGCAAGGTGGACAAAGGGGCTGCTTCTGCTACTGGTGCGTTCACCGCTTCCATGACCAGCTTGACGGCCAACACCACCTACTACGTCAGGGCATTTGCTACAAATACTGCTGGTACAAGCTATGGCGCAGAGGTGTCCTTCACCACAAGCCCAATTGCACCAACGGTTACCACGCAAGCTGTAAGCTCCATAGCCGCCACAACAGCTACCGGAAATGGGAACATTACCAACCTTGGTGTGCCAAATCCAACCGCCTACGGAGTATGCTGGAACACCACCGGTACGCCGACGGCTTCGGATAGCAAGGTGGACAATGGTGCCGCATCGGCCACAGGGGCATTTACAGCATCTATGACTTCTTTAACTCAAAATACCACATATTATGTACGTGCTTATGCAACTAATACTGCAGGTACTTCATATGGAACAGAAGTTAGTTTCACAACATTAACTATTAATAACGCCCCAACCGACATCGACTTATCGGCTAGCGCAATTGACGAAAACGTTGCAGCCAACTCCACTGTTGGCACCTTGAGCACCACCGATCCGGATGCAGGTGACACCTTTACCTATACGTTGGTGGCTGGCTCAGGCAGCACCGATAACGCCTCCTTCAACATCAGCGTGAGCAGCTTGCGAATCACGGCTAGCCCAGATTTTGAAACCAAGAGCAGCTACAGCGTGCGAGTGCGCACCACCGATCAGGGTGGACTTTATTACGAGAAGGCTTTCACCATCTCCATTATCGACCAGAACGACGTAGTTCCGGTGGTTACGGCAGGTCAGAACTTATCCATTGACGAGAACCTCGCCAACGGCACTTCCGTGGGAACCCTCGTGGCCACCGACGGGGACGTTACCCCCACCATCTTCCAAGGATGGACCATCGTGAGCGGGAACACTGGAAACGCCTTTGTTATTAACCCGGCTACCGGGGAAATAACAGTGGCCAACAGCGCTGCCCTTGACCGCGAAACTATCGATGCATTCACCCTCATGGTGACCGTGACCGACGGCGTGAACACCAGCGCACAGATGAGCGTTACCATCAGCCTAAACGACCTAAACGACGTGGCTCCGGTGATTACTGCTGGTCAGAGCTTCTCCGTTGATGAGAACCTCGCCAACGGAACTTCCGTGGGAACCCTCGTGGCCACAGATGGGGACGTGACCCCCACCACCTTCCAAGGATGGGCCATCGTGAGCGGGAACACTGGAAACGCCTTTGCTATTAACCCGTCTACCGGGGAAATAACAGTGGCCAACAGCGCTGCACTCGACCGCGAGACCATTGATGCATTCACCCTCATGGTGACCGTGACCGACGGCGTAAACACCAGCGCACAGCAGAGTGTTACCATCAGCCTCAACGACCTAAACGACGTGGCTCCGGTGATAGCCGCCAACCAACTATTTCCTGTTGCTGAGCTCGCGGCAAATGGAACTGTTGTTGGCACCATTAGCGCCACCGACGGCGATGTTACACCTACCACCACCTTCCAGAGCTGGACGATAGTAAGCGGCAACACCGATGGAGCATTCAGCCTCGATGCCTCAACTGGAGAACTCACAGTTGCCAATAGCGCTGCACTCGACCATAACACAAATCCTATATTTTCGCTCTCCGTTTCGGTGAGTGATGGGGTAAATACCAGTGCCGCTCAAACGGTAACCGTAACGGTAGGCAATCTCAACGTCACCGCACCGGTTATTACTGCCGATCAGTCCTTCTCCATCGATGAAAACTCGAGCAACGGAACGGTAGTTGGTACTGTACAGGCAACCGATGCTGACCCAGTTCCTACTACGCTTCAAGACTGGACTATTACCGGAGGAAATACCAACAATGCCTTTGGCATCGACGCCTCAACGGGTGAAATAACGGTGACAAACACTACCGCACTCGATAGAGAAACAACGGCAGAGTTCACCTTAACCCTAACGGTAAGCGATGGTCTGAACACAAGTAATCCGCAAACGGTTACCGTTACGCTGAACGATGTAAACGATGTAACTCCAATTGTTACACCAGATCAATCATTCAGTATAGATGAAAAATCCCCTAGCGGAACAGTAATAGGCACGGTAGTAGCCACTGACGGTGATGTTACGCCAACCACCTTCCAAGACTGGACCATATCAACCAATGCTGACCCCAATGGAAATACCATTCCGGCATTCAGCATCGATCCTGCTACCGGTGAATTGGCTGTCAACGACCCCTTAGATTTGGTTTACGAGACAACCCCAAATTTTACCATCTATGTTACTGTTAGCGATGGAGTACAAACAAGTTTACCTGAAGCTGTCAGCATACATCTTAACAACACAACAGGAATTGAAGAGGTAACCAACGGCAACGTTAAGGCTTATCCTAATCCTGCCATCAATGACCTGTTTGTTGAATCAACACCTGGTAATATAATCTCCATTGTTACTCTAACAGGAGAGACCATATACAATGGAATTATTGAAAGCACTATTACCACCATTGATGTGTCGAGATTTAAACAAGGAATGTATATTCTGAAGGTTTCTGGTGAAAAAGGAACCAGCACCAGAATGATAGTGGTTGAATAACACCATTATTTAGCAAGAAAGGGGTCCAAGCATTTTGGACCCCTTTCTTGTTTCTATATATCCTTTCGTTCCTGTAGGCATCGGAAAATCCACAAGTCACCTGGTTTCAGAGCAAAAAATGCGATGCCTTCACGGTATTTAGCGTTTGCTATGCCAAGTGGTAGGCATCTGCTAGGTAATCCTTCACTGAGACTGGTTCTCGCTGCAGAATCTCCGTTAATGTGGCCGTAGGATGGTCAAACTCTCCCTGTTTTATTCCTCCACAAAAGGCAGTAACCGTTCCAATGATTTCAGCTGGTACACCCGCATTTGACATTGCTTGTTGAAATTCCTCTTGACTTGGAGAAACATACTTGATAGTTTTTCCAGAAAGATCTGCGAGCACTGCTGCAATCTCCTTAAATGAAATAGATGTTGATGCTGAAAACTCATAAATCTTATTTTCATGCCCGCTGGAAAGTAGAATATTTGCTGCCGCCTCTGCGAGGTCCTTCCGCAAAACGTAAGAGACTTTCCCTTCACCTGCTGGTAGAAAGATAGTTCCGGTTTCGAGCACCTTATCCCCCATAAACATGGGTAACATATCCAGGTAAAGGGTATGTTTCAAAATGGTGTAGGCCATTCCCGATTCCTTGAGCATTTGTTCCGTATCCAGATGAACGCGAGCCACCATGGCAATGGGAGAGCTGGCTGTTTCATTGCTTCGCTGAAAGCTGGTGTAAACCACATGCTTTACACCACACTCTTTTGCTGCCTTTACCACATTTTTATGCTGTGCACCACGTTTTACAACATCACTTCCAGAAACAAAGTAGAGCTTGTCAATACCTGAAAATGCTTTAACGAGTGAAGGATAGCTATCATAGTCACCTATCCTCACCTCAATACCCTTTGCTATAAGGTCGGAAGCATTACTTTCATTACGAGCCAATGCTACAACTGCTTTCTTGTCTCCTTTCCTAAGCAAGAAATTCACTACCTCCTTACCAAGATTTCCTGTAGCACCTGTAATCAAAATCTTTTTCATTTCTGTAATTTTTTATATTTCAACTACAATACATAAGTAATTCACTTACCTTTGGAGAGTCAAAGTTAATTGGTGACTGTGTCAAAAGCAAGAAGGCACGTAGAAGTGTGCCAGTTACTTACAGGTAACCATTACTGAACATCAGAATAATAGAATAGCGATGAGCCTAGAAAAATTTTCAAAAATTGACCAATGCCCAATTCGAAATGTGCTGGATCGATTTGGGGATAAGTGGTCAATACTTGTTTTGTTACTGCTAAGCGAGCAGGGCACCATGCGTTTCAGTGCAATCAACAGTGCCATAGTGGATATATCTCAAAAAATGCTGACCGTCACGCTTCGCACCCTCGAGGCCGATGGATTGATTGCTAGGCAGATTTACCCACAAATACCACCAAAAGTGGAATACAGTCTCACGGAAAGGGGTAGTAGCCTTATTCCTTTGATACGGCAACTTGCAGCATGGGCCGTGGAAAATATGCAATCGATAAAGGCTTCGCGTGAAGCATTTGAAACCAAAAGTGCATAATCGAAATATTGGCAGCAGAATGGCATCCTCAACGAAGCCCTAAAATCAAGAGATACTTCCTAAAATAGATTTTTTGTCCCATTGTAATATTTCCACCACCTCTCCCGGCTGCATCTGACCTAGCATTATACTTTCAATGGAAGCCCTGACCAATCGCAACGTTGGAAATCCAACAGCGGCAGTCATTCGCCTCACCTGCCTATTTTTACCCTCTGTGAGCGTTATGCTTACCCACGAGGTGGGAACCGTTAACCTAAAGCGAATGGGAGGAATGCGTTCGGGTAGCTCTGGAGCAGGAATTGCATGAACCACTGCAGGCAAGGTTCTATACCTAACTCCCTTTAAATTTATCTCAACCCCTGCACATAGCTTGGCAATCGCCTCTGGAGAAATTTCACCTTCTACTTGAACCCAGTAAGTTCGACGGTGCATGTTTTTGGGTGAAAGCAGCATTTTGTTGAGAGCAGTATCGTTTGTAAGGAGCAGCAGCCCTTCGCTGTCGTGGTCGAGTCGGCCAACCGGATACACATCCTTTGGGAATGCAAAGTCAAGGTCGGCTAGGGTAGGATTGCTGTTCTCGCGGCTAAACTGCGACATCATGCCAAAAGGCTTGTAGATTTTATAGTATTTAAATTTGCTTCCCATTGCTCCTCAAAGATAGAAAAGAGGCTAAGCATAAATGCTTTCGTTTGCAAACTTACTCCAAAAAAAAGCGCCAGTTGCAATAACCGGCGCCTAATATATTCTCTCCAATTTTTAAAGCGGAATGTTTCCATGCTTCTTGGGAGGGTTTGATATGTTCTTGTTTTGGGCCATTTCCAGCGCCTGATACAGTTTAAGTCGCGTCTGCTCAGGGAATATTACCTCGTCGACATAACCCAAAGCAGCAGCCTTGTATGGATTGGCAAACTTATCACGGTAATCCTCCACCGCTTCAGCACGAGCCTTTTCGTCCAACTTATTCTTGTGGAGAATGCTCACAGCACCATCGGGCCCCATCACTGCGATTTCAGCCGTTGGCCAAGCGTAGTTAATATCAGCCCCAAGATGCTTGCTCGACATCACATCGTATGCACCGCCATAAGCCTTTCTCAGAATAACGGTAATCTTGGGAACGGTTGCCTCAGCATAGGCATAAAGCAACTTGGCACCATGACGAATTACCCCACCAAACTCCTGCTCCGTTCCAGGCATAAATCCTGGAACATCAACAAAGGTGATCAGCGGAATGTTGAATCCATCGCAAAAGCGAACAAACCGTGCGGCCTTAACTGATGCATTGATGTCGAGTGCACCAGCAAGCACGGCAGGTTGATTGGCCACAACGCCAACCGAGCGTCCACCCAAGCGAGCAAAGCCAATTACGATGTTTTCGGCATAGAATGGCTGGACCTCAAAGAAGTGGTTGTCATCCACCACCGTTGTGATGATTTCCTTAATATCATATGGTTTGTTGGGATCGTCAGGAACCATGTTCCTGAGCTTTGTTTCAGCCCTATGGATGGAATCAAGGCTTGGCTTTATTGGTGGATCCTCCATGTTATTCGATGGGAGAAAAGTAAGCAGCTCCCGAACGAGCACCATAGCCATTTCATCGTCATTGGCTACAAAATGAGCCACACCACTTTTGGTATTATGGGTAGTGGCCCCGCCCAAATCCTCCTTGCTCACCTCCTCGTGCGTAACAGACTTTATTACCTCTGGCCCTGTAACAAACATGCACGAAGAGTCTTTCACCATAAGTATGAAATCTGTTAGTGCAGGAGAATAAACGGCACCTCCGGCACATGGCCCAAGGATAACCGAAATTTGTGGTATTACCCCTGATGCCATTACGTTACGGTAAAATATATCGGCATAGCCAGCGAGGCTTTCCACCCCTTCCTGGATACGAGCACCCCCTGAATCGTTTAGCCCGATAAGTGGAGCACCCATGCGCATAGCTAGGTCCATTACTTTAACCACCTTATCGGCATTGGCCCGGCTCAACGAACCTCCAAAAACGGTAAAATCTTGGGCGAAAACGTAAACAAGCCTACCATCAATTTTTCCATAACCGGTGATGATTCCATCTCCAGGTATTTTCTGAGATGCCATCCCAAAGTCGGTTGCCCGGTGGGTAACCAGCTTGTCAATTTCAACAAAAGTGCCGGGGTCGATAAGAATACTGATCCGCTCCCGGGCTGTTTTTCTACCAGACTCATGCAACTTTTTAACGCGCGCTTCGCCTCCGCCAAGTTCAGCCTGCTGGTTGATATTTTCCAGAAAACTATATTTCTTTTTTTGGTTCATGCTCTTCCTTTTTTTCGTTTCAAAAAACCATAACCGCTATGGTCTGCTAGCAAGCAGCCTAGCAAAAGTGAAAACAGATGCAAACATGCTAGTCAATGATGACCATTATTTGGCGACCCTCAACGGTATCGCCCTCATTTACCCTGACTTCTGAAACAATTCCGTCAACCTTGGAGCGGAATTCACTTTCCATCTTCATGGCCGAAACCACTATTAGCGGTTGGCCAACTACTACCTCATCGCCAACAGCAACGAGGACCTTTACTACCTTGCCGGGCATGGGTGAAACCAGTATCTTGTCGGAATCGGTGGAGATGCTGGTGCTTGTATTCATGCGATACCTTGCCTCTGCATCAATAATCTCGGCATCAAATGCATCACGTTTGGTATTGATGGTGTAAGTTTTGGGGCGCTCCCCAGGAAACAACTCCACGTTGTAGGAGCGCCCATTGAGTAGAATGGAGTATACTCCCTGCTCCACCATGATGATGTCGGCTTCATACTCCTTACCATCAATGGAAATCTTGGCAAGGCTACCCTCCTGGCTTAGTAAGTCAACCTGAGCAATTCTTTTGTTTAAACGAACTTCGTATGACATTTCTCTTCCCGTATTAAGTTTGAACTACAACCGCAGGAGACTTCGCCTACGTCCATACTCCTTCCACAAATTGCCCCTCGTTCCAACTGGCTTAGTAGGTCCTGCATTCTCAATTGCATTGAGATAGTCAATAAAAACCGTCATAATGGCCACATCCTCCGACTCAACATCGAGTTCAGGATTGGTTAGGAGCTCTGTTAGGTGCTGCTCAATGAAGTGTGTGGTGTATTTTCCTGTTTTGAAGTCGCCACATTCCATGATGCGCTCCAGAAATCGAAGGTTCGTTTTCACTCCTGTAATCTTATAGGAGTGAAGTGCACTGCGCATTCGTTCTATAGCCTCCTCTCTGTCCTGACCCCAAACAATAAGCTTCGAGATCATAGGGTCATAGTAGATTGGAATTTCGTACCCCTCGTAAACATAACCATCGTGCCTAACCCCTGTGCCCAAAGGCTCGGTAAGGTGCTTAATGGTTCCGGGGCTAGGCATAAATCCATTGGCAGGGTCTTCCGCATAAATGCGGCACTCAATGGCATGGCCAAATTGTCGAATGTCGTCTAAACCAAAGGAAAGAACCTCTCCATTGGCGATACGGATTTGCTCCTTAACGAGGTCTTTACCGGTAACCCTCTCTGTGATTGGATGCTCCACCTGTAGGCGGGTATTCATCTCCAAGAAGTAGTAGCTAAGGTCATCCCCAGCAATGAACTCAATGGTTCCTGCACCGTAGTATCCAACGGCTTTTGCAGCGGCAATTGCCTTCTCTCCCATCTCAGCCCTAACCTCTGGGGTAAGAAGCGGTGATGGTGTTTCTTCTACTACCTTTTGGTGACGACGCTGAACGGAGCATTCGCGCTCGAACAGGTGGATGGTATTGCCGTGCTTGTCGGCCAGAATTTGAAATTCGATGTGGTGCGGCGATTCGATATACTTCTCTATATAAATAGTATCGTCGCCAAAGGCTGATTTGGCCTCAGATTTAGAGGCCCTGATGGCAGAGGCCAGCTCGCTGCGCTTTTTCACTAGACGCATTCCCTTTCCACCACCACCTGCAGAGGCTTTAACCATTATTGGATAGCCAATCTCCTCGGCTACCTTTAAGGCTTCGGCTTCTGACTTAATCCCTTCAGTTGTGCCAGGAACCACCGGTACACCAGCAGCAATCATAGCCTGCCGTGCTCGCAACTTATCGCCCATGGCATTTATTGCCTCTGGCGACGGTCCAATAAAAGCAATGCCTTCTTCGGCACAACGTGTGGCAAATAGAGCATTCTCACTCAAAAATCCATAGCCTGGGTGGATGGCGTCGGCTCCACATGCCTTTGCCACCTCTAAAATATTTTCCATGGCAAGATAACTCTGAGCTGAAGGTGCGGGGCCGATGAAGTATGCTTCATCGGCATACCTCACGTGAAGGGCTGTACGATCAACTTCTGAGTATACAGCCACAGTCTTTAATCCCATCTCCTTGGCCGAGCGCATAACGCGTACAGCAATCTCACCTCTGTTGGCTACTAACAACTTTTTAATCATAGGCAGAGTTATTAAATCGGAGCTCAATTAACGAAAATCCACCTGTCAAAACAATTATTTTGGGCATAAAGTTGACTTTTGTCATATTATTAAATAACAAAACGCAGGTATTCAGCACATATGGAAATTAAAATAATGCTCAAAAAAAGTTTGTAGAAAGGATTTACCCTCCTAAAACCAATTTGCTACAAATTGCCTAAAAATGTCGTGAAGAAGGGATGCAGTTGAAATTGTAATTCTTAGCGCACGATGTGTTCTACGGCCGCTGCATCAACTATTAGAGTGGTCAAAATCCTAAATATCACAGCAAGATAAGCAGAGATCGAGAGGAGGTTAATGTTTAAAGGAAAAATGGTAGAAAAACCTATTACAGTCAAAATTCATTCCTACTTTCCGTTGACCATCTCAATTTTAGGTGCAACGCGTGAAAGAGCTTGACTCAGATTTTCCTCCGGTTCAATATAGCTGTAGTCGCCCCAAAAGCTAGGATCGTAGGTATAGTTAGCATCGCTAAAAACAATAAAAGGCCTAACTACATCCTGTCTTGGAAATCGTTGAACATTAATGGAATCGCGCTGGATGGTTGCCATCTCAAAATAAGTGTGATATGTACTAGCAAACAAGCGATGATGCTTTCTCACACGCAGGAAAATATCTCCTCTAAGGTGGCTAAGGTAGTACTTGCCATTCCACTTTTGGTAATGAACAGAATACGCAACTTTTTCAGGTATCACCTTGATTTTTCGACTTTTTTTAACTACCAGCTGATTTGTTATTTTATCGATATAATCTGGATTAACTTCGAAATCGACTCCAACGATTGCGTGACTCTTCACATCAACATAAATTACACCCTTGAACAATGGATCGGTAACGTCCTCTTTCTGATGAAATTCTATGGCATAAGCACTACTAGAATCCATTGATACAATGTCCGATTCCTCATACCGGTAGTCTTTCAGATATTCTTCGTCTAAAAAGTCGGGTATACTTTTAACCACATCCAACAAGAGGCTCGCGTTGATCCCTGCTTTCATTTTTATGGTAAGCGTATCACGTTGATCCTGACTAATCATTTTCCTACCCTTTAGCAACTTAACCTGGTCTAAATCTGGACTTTTCAGGCAAGATGTCTTATAAATCTTAAACACTGCTTCGGAATAGCTGAGGTAACTTTTGTTCTTTTCTATCCCTTCACGGTAAAAAGCGGTCAGATATATTGGATCAATTGAATAATTGGTAGAACGGAGCTCCATGGCCTGCTTGATGACGGCTACCGGATCTATGGGTTTAATAAGAACCTCCTGTATTGAAATATATTGTGTTTCAAGGTAGAACACCAACCTATGTTCTTGAAATATGCTTACCGGACAGCTTACTTGCTTATATCCAATGTGCGAAATAGTAATACTCTCCCTTTTGGCCTTTGGAGGGACCATGAGCACAAAATCCCCATCGGTGTTGGTAACCGTTCCCAATCCTATTTTAACAATCCCTATCGAAACGTAGGGCAATGGTTTATGTGTTTCCTTATCAACAACTTTTCCCCTTATTTCAATGGCAGTAATCGAATCGTGAGGTTGGTTAGCGGTGTTTGAATGATCGTGCAAATCATCGACCCTGTAAATTAAAATATGCTTCTCAACTACCCTGAAGTTGAGATTCTCATTTCCAAGGATTCTTTTAATAACTGCTGCTAAGGTTTCGTTATTGGCACTCAAATTCACCTTCTTGTCACTGTTTACTACCTCGCTATCGTAGATGAAGTAGTAGCCAGTGATATCTGAAATAGTGTTCAGCGCTTGGTAAAGGGTGGTGTGCTGACTGGGTATTGTAATTAGCTTTTGAAGTGGATCGTCCTGCGCATTGCCTTGAGACCAAATAGAAAGAATGACAATAAGCAGCATCGCTTTCAATGATCGGCGAGCTGCTTGTTGTCTAATTTGTTTCAAAGACAAGTTACTTGATCCTTCGTCCATCGGCTTGTGAAATAATTACTGTATCAGACTTCACTTCGCTCTTTAACTGCAACGCAAGACATATTAAATCGGTAATGGATGAGAGGGTGTTGTTGGAAAAGGTAACGGTAAGTCGCCGATTGCCCAGTTCGCTCGAAGCCAATACAATGGATGAATGGTAGTTTCGATTCAACACGTTCACCACATCCTGTAGCCGCTCATCCTTAAACTGCATGCGTTGCAATCTCCAAGCCATATAATCATTGTTTGAGTTTTTCACAACGGATACATTGCTACCTACGGCTGCTAATCGCTCACCAGCGCTCACCACAAAACTATTACTGGAACCATCCTTGAGAGTGACTTTAACTTTACCTCTTTCAACAATTAGCTCAAAGGTTGACGGAGTCTCGCTTCGAACATTGAAGGCAGTTCCAAGAACTTGAATTGTTGCCGCAGCCGTTTCAATTAAAAATGGTTGCCGAGAGTTGTGGGCAACCTCGAAAAAGGCTTCACCATTGAGTTCAACTTTTCGCTCTCTGGTATCAAATTCCTTAGGAAAAGACAACGAAGTATTGCTGGCAAGGTATACGGTGGAACCATCGTCAAGTGTATGAATAAGTGCTGTTGGCTCCGAGCCGGTTGAAAGATTCACCAACTGAGAACTCACTTTCAATCTATGGGAAGTATATATCCAAGTTGTTCCAACAGCCATAACGACAATCGCTGCCGCCGCCCACCTCAACATTGGAGTTATGCGTTTAGGTTGTTTAGCAATTATTGTATGCTTAGGCAATAAACCGTCTTCCTCAAACCTGTCGGCCAACTTTGCCCAAGCACTATCGGTATTTACCATTTTACTATCTTTGTATTTGCCCATCAATCTCCACTCCTTTTTCATTTGTGCTAAAAGTTCTTTATTCTCATCAAACATGTCTATCTCACCCTCAAAGATTTGCCTCTCTTCATCAAACATCTCACCCGCCAGGTAGCGACCTATGTACTCAAAATGCTGCTGGTTATTTTCGTCTAGCTTCATGGCCTTAACACATTTATCGGGTTAAACTGCATACTCATCGTAATGCTTCAGCTTCTTCCTGAAAAGTTGAAGTGCCTTTCCCATATCAGCTTCCACTGTCTTAATGGATACGGAAAGAGCATCAGCAATCTCCTGATATTTCAACCCCTCAAAACGACTCATTTTAAAAACACGCCGGCTGCGTTCAGGTAGTTCATTCAAGGTTTGCTCAATAATGGCATTCAACTCTTTCATCTCCAGCTCGTCAGAAGCATACTCCATCCCAAATTCCTCCTGCGTAGCGACTACACTTTGTGCATATTGCCTTGTTATGGCAACGTGCTCGAGATATCGAAGAGCGTTGTTTCTTATGGATCGGTAGAAGTATGATTTAAGGGAAATCTTTATGGCAATCTCATCCCTTTTTTTCCAATAGTTGTAGAAAAACTCCTGAACAACCTCTTCTGCTAAATCCATATCCTTAAGAAATTGAAGGGCATATCGGCAAAGTGGGGCATAGAATGTACGAAAGAGCCTTTCAAATTCAACAATATCGCTATTTTGAATCTTACGCTGGATGTTAATGTTTTTCAGGGGCATAATGCGATCTTAATCAATTATAAAGTTAGCGATATTTTTTGACATCCCTTTAAAGTAAAGGGAAAAGAGGGCTACCGCTACCTGCTGGTTAAATTTACCGCTGTTCCCCTACAACGCCTGCTCTTCCAGCTTTTCACGATAGCCCAATTACTTTAAACCACCTACTTTTGGCTACGCTTTGCCTGTCGATTAAACTTTTTAAGTGCAGCTTCGATTGACTCCTCCGGTTCAATCGTATTGTTGGCACCCCAATAGTCCGGCTCAAAGAAACTACCAATCTTATCGGCAAATACATCGCTCGATTTAAATGATTCCTTGAGAGGGAATTTTACTGCATTTTTGGTAGACCTATCGGTTATAGCCATTTCTGCCACAACAGTATAGTTGTTCTTGAACCATTTCTTTTTCCAGTCGCACTTGAACTTTAATTCGCTGCGTACATAGTTCAGATAGTATTTCCCATCCTGCAATTTATAGGTAACCCTATAATTGGCAAGACTCGGGGTAAATACAAGGCCCGTGGGTTTCTTGCGAATAAATTGCTGGCTAGCCTTCAGCTTATCTGACAAGTCCATATGAAACTCCAACATGGTAATAGCTTTACTCTCTTTTGAAATGTAAACTTTTCCAATGTAGAGTGGATATGGCAAAATTACAATTGGTGTAAACTGAACAACGTAGTTCAATTCATTATCAATATTCACCATGTCTACAACCTCAAGATGATAGTCTTCAAGGCTTTCACGCGATAGAATTACATCTGGATTTGCAACAATATCTAACATCAACATAACCTTAGGACCACCCTCCAATTTTACGGCAAGGGTATCTGCTTTTTTAATATTGGTTCCCTTTCGAGCCTTCTCAATTTTCACGCGATCGTCGTCGATGCCGCTAGTATATGAAGCTTTATAGATATCAACCAATGCTTCAGAAATTGAAAGGTAATCCCTGTTCTCCCTTACATATTCCCTGTAAAAGGCCTTCATTGCATTTGGTTGAGAACTGTAATTATCCTTCACCTTATCTAACGCTTCAAGAATTAGGCTACGTCCATTCTCTGGCTTAATAACAACAGGTTGAAGGGCCACAGCATAGGGATCAAGATAAAAAAATTTGTCGGAAGGATTAATATCTGCCGCCCGAAACCTACGGTTAACATACCCAAGATGAGAAATTTCAAAAATTGCAGCAGTGTCTGATAGGGGAATCTTTATTGTAAATTCTCCCTCTGAATTTGCAACTGTCGAAACGTTTGAGCCAACTGCCGTAATGCTTGAAAACGGCAGAACTTCTTTCGAATTTGAGTCCTTAACCACACCACTTATGGCGGTGTAGCTGTCGTTGATCTGAGCAGTAGCAGGTCCAACGCCTACCCAAAGCAGTGTCGTCATGCTCAGAATTAGAAATTTGGTAACCAATGCTTTCATTGCTTTATGTTTTTGGTGAAACAACTTATAAATCTTCTCATATCTAAGAGCATCATAAAGAAGTTTACCCTATGCTGTATCTCAATATATTTTCATTAAGTCTACTAAATGCCAATCATTTACACATATATAACATTTAAAGGTTCCTCGAAGGAAGAACATTTTAAATGTAATGGACCTATTGAAAATTCAATAGGAGGGTGACCAACTATTTTGGACACCCTCCTACTATGTCATCTTGTTGCCTCACTTAATTTTACCGGGTATAGAAGCTAATACCAAGGCTTAAGGATATAAATAGCGGACTCTTGCTCGTTTTTGGTAGGAAGAAGAAGGAAAACTTGGTCTTTGGTTTTGGCGCAAGCCTTTCCATGGTGGCGCTGTAGCTGGAAAAATCAAGGTCAAAGCCGAAACCGCCTGCACTGAATTGTGTGCTATTATCGCTTGAAGTACTTTCTGGTATGCTAATATTTGGATCGGTGGAGGATGTTTTAACTGATGTAGATGTCAAATTAAGCATTAGAGATGGTCTCCACTTAACGGTGAGATTAACTCCGTGCCAATTGCCCTGATCAATAAACTTACCCAAACCTAAAGTCCACCCAATATTAGCAGCAATGGGGATGGACATATTAAAAACGCTCATATTCATTGTGATTGGGTCTTGCTTCATATCGAACTTGTAGGAGTATATCATCAAATCGTAGCCCCAGCCAATGTTGAACGAATTCCAAGTGGAAAGGCCAGGTTTGAAAGCAGGTACCTTCAGATTGATCCAGTTCTGGTTAAAAGATAAACCACCACCATAGCCATTAATCTTACCAAACCCGGAAACGTCCATGCCAAAGTAGGTACCTGTAAGCATCACAGAGGTGTAAACAATCTTTCCTCCTCGCTGCAACCAATCCTGCCTTATGGCTTCACTGGGATCAGTTTTCTCTGCTGTGATACCCACTCCAGAACTAACGCGATTGACGTTTGTATCCCACTTTCCTCCGGTGGTATCATTATTTGGGGGATTGTTGCTTTCACTCAACTTCGCCTCCTCTCCCTTGGTTAAAGTGATGTATATACCATTAAATTTGAAGCCAACCTCAAATTCATAATTTTCACCCGGCTTTGGCTTAAGGTAGTATACGGTTTGCGAGCCAAGCCCAACCTTACCGTCAATTTTAAGGGAACCTTTATAGTCGGGAACTACATTCACTGAAATGGTGCTTCCGTTTTTTAGAATGTATTCATTTCCTTGGATAATAATTTTGATTTTTGCAGCAGATCCTTGAAACTTGGAGGGTCGCGCAAACTTAAGGGTCACTGCCTGCTGGCCTACTGAAGAAAGAGACAACAGTGCAAAGGCAAATAGAAACAGAAACTTTTTCATTTAGTGAGGGATTAGGGAATGTTAATATTTAGGTTACTACAAATTATATTTTTGATACACTAACATCTATATATCAGGGCATTAACCGTATTCCATACTATTATAAATTTATGGTGCATTTGGTAGCGAAAGCAAGTGTTTTATGACCAACAGACTAAATACATGGTTATAAAGTATTAAGGCGATTGGTAATTAGCAAAATTCATTGACCAATGGCTTACTGAACTTCTCCTGCTCACGAATTCCAAACCATGATAGAGAAATTAGCTATCTGGTTCCAACTGTTTTCAATGGGTTTGGGATAGAGAACATAAAACTGTTGATCGCATAAATAATATACGTCAACTTATTTCCATAAATTCGACAAACACAATACCTTTACTCCCTTTGAATTAAGTTAACTATGCTAACCGCCGTATCGAGGTTGATATTCAGAAATCGACCAACTATTATTGCTATTCTGCTTGCCTTTACAGCCTTTATGGCCTACGAGGGGACCTCGGTAAAGCTCTCCTATGAGTCTGCTTCACTTCTTTCGAATAGCGATAGTACGCTTATTCGTTACAATCAATTCAAACAAAAGTTTGGAGAAGATGGCAACGTGCTTGTTATTGGCATTCAAGACGATAACATATTTAAGTTGAGTCAGTTCAACGCTTGGTACGACTTGGGAAATCAAGTCCACAGCGTGAATGGAGTTCAGGAGGTGGTGAGCATGGCCAGAACCATAAACTTGGTCAAGAATACCGAAACCCACCATTTCGACTTTGTACCTTTAGTTAGGGAAAGGCCCACTACCCAGGCCGAGGTAGATACCATAGAAAAACAGATTCTCGGCCTTAAATTCTACCAAGGTCTACTCTACAATCCAAAAACTCACGCCTGCCTCATGGCAGTAACGCTCGATAAAAAGAAACTGAACGATATTAGCAGAATAACCATTGTAAAGGATATCACCACCCTTGCGAAGGCATACCAGCAAAACGAGGGAGTCCGCGTTCACTTTTCAGGACTTCCATACATAAGAACAGTCACTACCCAAAAGGTGAAAAATGAGCTTGGATTATTTATAATCATGAGCTTGGTGGTAGCTGCCCTAATAATGTTTCTATTCTTCAAATCGGTAAAGGTTGTTCTAAGCTCTTTAATAGTTGTCGCCATTAGCATTGTGTGGGTGCTCGGCACAACCGCACTCTTTGGTTATAAAATCACCATTCTCACTGGCGTAATCCCATCGCTAGTTGTGATTATTGCCATTGAAAATTGCATCTACATCCTCAATAAGTATCACTGGGAGTTTCGTAGCCATGGAAATAAGATAAAGGCATTAACTAGAGTGGTTCAACGCATTGGACTTGCTTCCTTAATGACCAATGCTGCTACCGCAATTGGGTTTGCCGCATTTATTCTTGTGCCCAACCAGATGTTACGTGAGTTTGGCGTCGTAACCGCCATTAATGTAATGCTGGAATTTGTGCTCTGCATAACTCTGCTGCCAATAATTTTCAGCTACTTAGCACCACCAGACGACAAACACACCAAGCATCTCAGCAGTAGCTTTTTTAGTGGTATGCTCAACAAGATTATTTACGCAATTACCCACAAACGAAAGTTAATTTATGGCGTTGCTGGAACACTGCTGCTGTTTGGAGCAGTTGGTATCAGCCTAATTAAAACATCGGGCAAGGTGGTAGACGATCTGCAAAAGAGTGACCCCATTTACCTCGACCTTGAATTTTTTGAGCATAACTTTGGCGGAGTCATGCCATTTGAAATATCGGTGGATACCAAGAAGAAAAATGGTGCCATGCAATACTCCACAATTGAAAAAATAAATCAGCTACAGGAGAAAATTAACAAGCACCCCCAGTTTTCCAAGCCACTATCGATGGCCGAAATGCTCAAGTTTGCCCGTCAGGCTTACTATGGAGGAAAACCATCGATGTATTCGTTACCCAACTCCATGGAAAACAACTTTGTGATTGCATACATCCCACAAAAGATGGATGGCAAAAGGAGCCCGCTGCATTCATTCCTCGATAGCACAAAGCAGGTTACCCGCATCAGCTTTCAAATGGCAGATCTTGGCACCAAAAAAATGGATGCTTTAACCCACCAGATACAGCAAACCGTTGATTCCATTTTTCCAAAAGACCGCTATAACGTAATTATTACGGGAAATAGTGTTGTATACGCAAAAGGCACCAACTTCCTTATTCGAAACCTATTTCAGAGCGTTGCCATTGCCATCATCCTTATTTCATTGCTCATGGCGCTACTCTTTTCTTCATTTAAGATGATATTGGTATCCATGATTCCCAACATCATCCCCTTGCTTATAACGGCGGCCCTCATGGGCTTTATTGGCATTCCCATAAAGCCATCCACCATAATTGTATTTAGCATTGCCCTCGGAATTTCAGTGGACAATGCCATACAGTACCTTTCGCGCTACAGGCACGAGCTCAAGGTTTCTAAAGGTGACATCAAGCATTCGGTAATATTCGCCCTTCGCGAAGCGGGGTTTAGCATGATTTATACAAGCATAGTTCTTGTTCTTGGCTTTAGCGTATTCATCGTTTCCGGCTTTGGTGGCACCCAGGCGCTGGGGATACTTATCTCAACCACCCTTTTTATCGCCATGTTTTTCAACATTATGGTACTACCATCCTTGTTGCTAACCATTGATAAACGATGGGTGAGCAAATCGTTTACCGAAGAACCTATACTGGAGGTATTCGAGGATGAATATACAGATACCGATCAACCTGATTTATAGCCGTTTTTGCTTATCCTGTTGATCTAACCATATTTAGGAAAGAACAGTTTACTCAGATAAAATAAAACTTAAGCAATGCTCTATATTGTTGTTGTTACTTACCTGAAGCCAATTGAGGAGGTTGACCATTTTCTCGTGGCGCACAGAAAATTTCTAAGTATCCACTATGCCAGTGGCCAATTTATCGCTTCTGGACCACAAAACCCAAGAACTGGTGGCGTAATTATTTCGAGAGGGAAGAGTAAAGAGGAGGTTTTGAACCTGCTCAAGGAAGATCCATTTAACCTGAATGGTATTGCTCAGTATGAAGTAATTGAGTTCGACCCGGTGCTTTACCACGACTCGTTCAAGCCCTTAATTAGCTGATAGATGGATCTGCTCGAAAAATGCGCTGTGTGTTCCTTTCACAAAAAATGGATTGAACAGTGCGGAAGAGGTAGTTTGGGCGCGCTCGGCTGGGAAAATGAGATTGGCCAGCAAAAACGTTTTGAAATTCTGGCCCAAATGGCCAACCTGAGCAGTTTTTCGATACTAGATTTGGGCTGTGGTTACGGCCACTTTAAGAAATTTCTTGACCAACGCTTTAGCAACTTTTCCTATACCGGCATCGATTTTATGCCGGAATTCATTGAAGAAGCAGAACAAACTTTTGCAGGATGTTCCAACACCAAATTTTTTCAAAGTGATTTCTCTGTAAATAATATTCCTACAGCTGATTACATTTTCGCCAGTGGGGTATTCTGCTACCAGAGCAACGATCTGACATACTACACCAATCTGATTAAGAAAATGGTTAGCCATGCAAGGAGAGGTGTCGGTTTTAATATGCTTAACATTGCGACATTTCCCCATAGCTCATTCTTAAAAGCGCATGAGCGCGACACTACCCTTGCCCTATGTAAATCGTTGGCAAAAAAAGTTTTAGTAACGGAGAACTATCTTCCCGATGACTTTACAATCTTTATCTACAAAGAAAGTTAGGCATGCAAGGTGCCAAAGGTTTTTCGAATAAACCGATGCAGGTTATGAGGAAATTTGCGCGGAACAGCATACATAAGAATGCACTCATTTTGCACTAGACTTATCCCAAGAATAGCTAGATTACCCAACTTATCGGCGTTAATGCCATTTTGTAGCCAAATATTCTGAATACCTAAGGCAACAGCCTCATCAACCACCAACCCAACGGACTCCGTACATACCAACAGTGAATCCACCTGCTCCTCTATGGAAGAAAGTCTTGGGTAACAATGCTCACCGTCAATTTCTGCCATATTGGGGTTGATGGGGAATACTTTGTAACCAGCTTCCTTCAACTCCAAGTATGCAAGATATCCAAACTTCTTCTTGTGGCGCGATACACCTGCTACAGCAATGGTTTTACCACGCAAAAAGGTATCTATCTGCTCCTTTATCTCCATCCTATTTTTGGTTACTTGTTCCATGCATAGTGCGATTTCCGTTTATTGTGAAAGGCAACCAATCCCTCTGTGGCAATAATATTAAGATGAAAATCGAGATTTGGGTGGTGTTTTTTAAGGTGTGAAAGTTTTTCACATTGCTCCATTTCGTCACATGCCCAACACCCAACCAATTCGCGCGATGTGGCACAACTTCTAACCTCGCAGTTTTCGTTACATCCCCCCTTTCGACAACTTCCGCTGCACTCCAAATTTATGATGGCATTCAAAACATCAAGAAATTGGTTGTAGTCCTTAAACACCTCTTGCTTCTGCTCCCTAATTTGTGCATACTTTTCGAGGTGATTAACGGCAAGCTCCGATTTGAGCGTACGTGCCACACAAAATAGCTCTGACCTAGAAGGAATACAGTCGCCACAAAAAACTCCACAGTAGCCAGTTTTATTAAGAACAGTTGCCTCCATGGCTATACGTTTAAGTTAATACCTAAATCGACCTCAGAAGCTGGTTTGCCGCCTCTAATCCCCCAGTTTTCCAAGGGAGGATCATTAATTACAATGGTTATATCGTTGCTTGGAATTCCTGGATTAGCTGTGAGAAATTCTACCACCTCCCTGTAAAAGGACTTCTTAGCCTCCGCGCTACGCCCCTTGAACATGGTTACCTCAATTATGGTGTAGCTATCGCTTCTGCCACCATGCTCGAAGCACTCAGTAGACAACTCATACAAACGCTGGCGACGATCGTGGTCAGGAATTTTGATGGTATTAACCAATGCTTGATGGATTCCATCCATCAGTGCCTTTTTATACTGGGAACTCTTACCCGCTATAATCTCAACCTTAACCAACGGCATCTGCTTTCCAATTAAATTTGGCTAAAGATATTTGATTTAGACTGACATAAAAAGCTAATTTCCCTTAATTGACCATAAATTACCTCAATAGAACTCCTCTAAAAGGCAGAATCATACCGTTATTTAACTGCACTCAGTACAATGACCACACGTAATTGATTGACAAAGCCCAAATAATTTTGGTTACTCAAACAGGTGAGGTAAACATATCCATAAACCCATCTAACTTTCGAAAGATAGTGCATTTTGACACTAAATTCAATAGCACTGAAATTTAAGCGATTGCGGCATATGCGGAAGACATAAACACAACCTCTTAAGGTGAAGAAAGGATGAGTGTAGTCTTAATTTTCGAGAAAGAGTTAATTGGGAGATGACAAAAGATCCTCGTAGCTGTTTATTGCAATCCTACCTTGTTCCTGAATGTTATTCTTAGCATTGCCCTCTCAAGCCTAAAATGTCGCTAACAACCGTACGAAGGTGGTTTATAGGAAAGGGCTTTTCGATGTAAAATGAGAATCCAGAAGTGAGGAGCTTATCGGGATCACCATTAACGAGGAATCCTGTGATGGCGATGATCGGGGTTATCCGATAGCGAGGTATTCGTCTAATCTGTTGAGTTGTTTCCACCCCGCTAATGCCCGACCCTAGGTTAATATCCATTAAAATGGCCGGATAGGTTGACCGTGCAGCCATATCGAGGGCTTCCTCTCCATTAGAGGCAATGTCGACATGGCAAATGGCCTCAAGGGCTGCAGATATTAACTGACAATGAATTTCATTGTCCTCGACAAGTAAAATTAAATTATCTGCCGGAGAATAGCTATTCTCAATCTCCTGCACCTCTTCCCTATCTGGCGTGTTTCCTATATCAATTACCTTATCAAACATAGCACATTATTGTTTCAATTCCGATTACTATAAACTTATGGACTCTTCTTTTCCTATTTAACGGCGTTTGGAGCAAAAGGAGAAATCAATTCCACAAGCTGAGGCAATACAATGACAAACAAACACTATGTGACAATGAACGTGAAATCAGTAATCAACCCATCTCCACGAAAAGCGAATCACTTAAATCCAATAGATGGTATTTTGTTCCACTGGATGAGAATACCCACGCAAGATGTTCTATCACTGAAGGTCTGGTAGTCTTGTTTTTTAGGCATCAAAGTAACTTCAATAATAATCTGCCGAGTATCATTAACGGCAAAGCCAACGGACTCCACATACTTATCGGTTTCATTATCGTAAGTCACCTCGTTAGTTTTGGCATTGATAAGCCTAAAGTGGATAGGATAAAACTCCCTGTCGGCACAAAAGGAAACACGATATTCCTTACCACCAAATAGCACGACACTGTATCGATAGGTTGAATCGGCTAAGAGAAGGGCATTCGTGGATTGACCGTAGACATTATAACCTTCAACATTAAAGCGGGTACAACCTTTTGTTTTATTAAATCCATTGCAACTCTGTCCATACAAGGTTGCAGTAAAAGCTGAAAGCAGCATAAGTAACAATATCTTTTTCATTCCCTAATCTTTTATTTTGCAGAATTTAACTTCATACAAATGCCTGATATAACAGAGCATGGTTAGTACTTCTGGCTGAAAATATTCTGACGTATTGCCTGTATCTGCTTCTTCAGTTGGAGAAACTTTTCGGTACTGTATCGGCTTTGCTTCTCACCCTTTTCCTTAAGGATAATCGTGGCAGTGCTATCTGTAACCGTCTTCTTCACAACGGTGAGGCTGTTGTTGTTTTCGTTTAAACTATAGAAACCATCCTTAATGGTATTCAGGTCGCGCATTAGCTTTGCGGAGGCAGAATCCTTTGGACTATACTGCGCAAAATTTTCGCGGTAGTTATCGAAGAATAGCCCCATATCCACCACCTGTTTCACTAGAACTTGCTGCTTGTTTACATCGTCGATGGAGATCGAGGCAAGGTAAAGGGCCTCCACTATAGTTCCAACCCCAACCTCTGAAAAGAGTTCCTGCCCCCCGAGTGTTTCAATATTCTTAAATACCTCTATCGACATCTCAATGGAAATAATTTTCAAGGAATCCACATTGGTGAGATTTTTCTCCATTCGGTCTAGGTAATTCTGATTCATCTGGTTACTTATACCAAGTTCTGTGGCTAACTTTTTGAGAGCCTTGAGATAGTCCAATGCCTTATAACCCTTATTAAAGTAGCTGAGGTATAAAAAATCGGTATAAGCAACGCCGAAGTAGAGTGCTTTATACCGGGTAAGGGTAACCTTGTCCACTATCTTTAGATCGAGGAGTTGTACATCTTTATAACCAAAATCATTATCGGCTAACGAAGAGATTAACTCTTCTGGAGTGGGAAGCAGGTAATCGATACCAACCGTTGTGGTGTCTTGAACCTGGGCAACGGTATCGATAGCACTTCTACTGGAAGTAGTGCTACAGCCTTGACAACCTACCATACAGAATGAAATCCCCAGGCCTAGGCCAAAAATAGCAAAGGCTCTTAGCCTGCTCACTCTTTTAGAAATTTTAATCATGGAATCCATAGCAAATCGGTAAGGTTAATTGAAGTAATTAAAAACTAAAAATACAAAAAAAATCGTCACTTCCGCTCTATTCGTTTGGTCCGCCATTCCTTTTGCTTATGCTCTACCTTGCTGACTAAACGGCCTAGCATTCCAGTAACAAGGATAGCATAGCCTCCAAACCACATAATCCAGAGGACCAATAAATTGAAAATAAAGGTGCCAATAGTTACATTTCCCACTCTCTTGAAGGGTGCATAAAAATGGGCACGACCGTAGCGGTTTTGAGGCGCATGAAACACCGGGTCAACCATCACCGTGACGGTTGTTCCTTCTATACGAACAGGATCTTGCTCGGCCCTATTACGTACTAAATCGACCAATGCAGCATTTTGCCATTGGTTTCGATAGTCGATATAGGCATCCGAACCGCCATGCTTTTTCATTTGCTGCTCAATAATCAGCTCCTTTGAGGCAATAACCCTATTATACTCATTAGAAAGACGAGTCTTGTATTGCTCCAACTTGAAGTCAAACACCTTTAAACTATCAGTTTGCAAACCATTTATGCGAATATTCCATTTTGAAGGACCAATATCCAGCTGATTAAGCTTAGCAACTGCGCTTTGAAGCACTTTAAACTCATGGCTTGCCAAACGCTCATCCACTGGCATTGCCTCAAGACGCTCTTGGCTGGAGGTGATCAGCGGTAGCAGGTATAACAACCCATTGCGTAGGTTGCTTTCAGCATACTCCGCGTCAAACAGTGGCTGCTCGTAGGCATTATGCTTGAACTGATACACATCGATAGCTTCATAAGCCCATCGCGAAGCCATCACATCGCCTATAATTGGCACCACCTCGGGGGAGCTGAACTTGTAGTAGAGCTGGTCAAACTTAACAACCACCCCGCTGAGCAAGATTTGGGGTAGAAAAAGGAAGGGGATTGCTAAGTAAATGCCTGCTATGGACTTAAAAATGGATGACACCAGCAAACCTGCAATATTACCAACACATGATATGGAGAAGAGTATTAACCACAGAGGGAAAAAGATACCCTTAAGTTGTAATATCCAAACACCTATTATGGTAAATACCAGGGTTTGAAGGGCACTCAGTAAAATGTAAAACAGCACGATGGCATTGATGGAACTGCTTCTATTAAGCTTCACGTAGGCCTCGCGCTTGTGGGTTTTTCGGTCTCGAAAAATACCATCAGCACTAATTATCATGCCTATAAACATGGAGGCAATCACCGCCATGAAAAAGAAGGATGGGATATTCTGGTTATTGAAGAAGTTGTAGACTGGCTCGCCAGTCGAGGTAAACGAGAATTTTTTTGATACAATGGAAATTATGATACTTAGGATCAACGGAACGGTGATCGAAAAGATGGCAAACTCAAGGTTATTCCTGCGCGATAACACATTACGCTGAAAGAATATTTTAAACTGCAGAAACCGCTTGGCGCTGATGTGCTTTGGTTGAGGGATTGGTGTTTGGATGGATGAATCTTCCATCAAAGATAATTGCTTAACATATTCGCTGTGAAACTCCTTTGGGGTTCGTTTCCTTTCGCTCAGAAGTACGCCAAAATCGTTGACTTTTTTCTCGTCAATAATCTCAAAAATGATTTCTGGCTTTACGTTTCCACAGCTGTCGCAAGTGCTAATGTTCTGGTCAACCCTTTTTCCTTGCTGCTTAAAGTAAAGAATCCCTTCCAGCGGATTTCCAAAGAAAATGGGATAACCACCTTTATCAAGAACGAGAAGCTTATCGAACAACTTAAAGATTTCGGAGGAAGGCTGGTGAATATTAACAATGACCAATATATCCTGCAGCGCAAGTGTTTTCAATGTATTCATCACCTTCTCGGAGTCGGCCGATGACAGGCCAGAGGTGGGCTCGTCTACAAATAGAACCTTTGGCTCACGCATTAGTTCAATGGCAATGGAAAGGCGCTTACGCTGGCCTCCACTTATAACCTTATTGGTTGGAGACCCAACAATTAGGTCCTTTATTTCATACAGCTCCATCACGTTAAGCATCCGCTCCACCTGCTGTGCAACTTGATCGGAACTCATCTCTCCCAACGAGAGCAAGCTGCTGAAATAAAGATTTTGGTATACTGTTAAATCTTCAATCAGCGAATCCTCTTGCGTAATATATCCTGTAAGCTCCCTAAACAGCCTGTTGTGGCTTTTATATTCCAACCCATTCCACAATAGCTTACCCTGGTATGCCGAATTAAGCCCAGCAAGGATGTTGAGCAATGTAGACTTGCCCACTCCGCTATCGCCCATGATGGCTACCAAATCACCGGAATGGAAGGAGAAGGAGAGGTTATGAATTCCCTGCCCTGTGGTGCCATACGTAAACTCTACCTTTGACGCGGCCAGCGTAATGTTGGAGGAATCACTTCTCTTTAGAATGGCGGCAAGAATCTCACCGTAATAGATTGGCTGTATTCCTTTTCCGGTGATATAGTTTCCTGGAGTAAGCGTATAGAGCTGGTTCGGAAATACAATTTTTCCGTTAATCTCCAAAAAATCGCGCCCCCGATAATGGAGCAAGATCATCTCACCAGAAGCCACATACATAAAGGTAATTAATCCCCTGAGCCCCGACCTCTTCATGTAACGAATATCGTCCACGGAAGAGCTACCGGCCCCTACAAATAGAAGATCGTGCTTGTTGGCGATGCGGTGATGCTCGTTAAATACAAACTGGCGGATACTAAGATATACCGACTTTTCAATCCTTAGGCCGGATGCAACGCTATCTATTTCATTCACAAAATTCTCACCCTCAACAAAGAAACCCATTCGAAAATTCCAGATGTATCCAATAAAGTTGAGCAGGGTAATGAAAATTTGAATGCGATTCGCAAGGGAGTATTCCTTGTTAATTAAGTTAAGTAGAGGTTGTAGATTTTGTAGTGCTCCTTTTTTGGAAGAGTAGGCCTCCAAATATTGGATAAAATCGCCATATTTCGCTTTACCAATCGATCGGCCATAGGTACTATATAAGTAGTTCTCCACATACCGTTTAGTAAGCAACACATCCTCCCCTCTTTTTGAGGAGGCCAAAAGAGCAAGAATGCGGAGAACTGTATTAATAATCACATCGCTCATACCTTGTGGTGCTTAAAAATAAGCAGAAATTC
>DATKVT010000135.1 GCA_035529935.1 Williamwhitmania sp.
TGGGAGGCTTCATAAGAAAGCAAGGGTTTAAGTCCCTAGACAGATCTTATGGGTTCGTCAGAGTGTAGGTGAACAGCACGTTTTATGAAGCCGTTTGTACCACTGAGGATGCAACACAAACAGACTTAGACGATGAGCAGGTCTATAATAGTCGGGTTGTGGCATAGATAAATGTAGGATTGGAAAACAGAATCTTGGCTACGAAGAATTCTACGCTGCTAGCTATTTTTTAAGGAGAAAGAAAATGCAGTTTACAGTTTTAGACGAAGATAAAAAGAAAATTCAGAAGTTTAGAGAAGAGCAGAACGAAATCGCTAAACGCAAGAAACTAAAATACGAACATGGCGGCGATATAACGTATTGTTTTACAACGAGTGGCATCGGAGAAATCTTTTATGTCGTTCATAATGCTACTAAAGCAAAATTGGATTTGACAAACGTAGGAACATGGTAAGTAAAATGAAATTGTTGATGTTATCAGATGTTCATCAGTTTGGCGGAAAGTGGCGACAGCTTTTTGATGCTGTTGTAGCCAAAAAGCCAAAAATAACTGCTATTGCTGGAGACTTATATCCCAAAGATAAAGGTATACGTTGTCAGGTCAATTTTATACCCAAACTGAGGAAATATGCTGAAAAAATTCGAGAGTATTCAGAATTAGTCTTTATAACAGGCAATGACGATAACAGCTTAACCTTACCAGCTATCGAGCAAGGTGAAAAAGATGGATTATGGCATTGTGTAAATGATAAAGTTGCTCGTATAAAAGGTCTTGATTTTGCCGGATGTCCTTGGGTTCCAGATTACCCATTTGGATATAAGTATTGGACTACAAGAGAGTCGCCAGAATGTTCACGAATATGTCCTACTCAATATGGCGATCCTGTTATCCTAAATGAAAATAACAAGTGGGAAACAATTAATGATCTCAAAACATACTTCCGTAGCAAAAAATCTATTCTAGAGCATCTGGAGGAGACAGCTGAGAAAATCGAAGACCCAAAAAGGACTATTTGGTTGATTCATGCCCCGCCAGCAAATCTTGGATTAGATGTTTGCGCTCATGGTGAAAGAGTTGGAAGTTATGCTATACTGAAGTTCCTAAAGGATTTTCAGCCATTACTTTCATTTCATGGCCATATTCATGAGTCGCCAGAGTATAATGGTCACAAATGGGTACAGAAACTAGATAATACATTTTGCGTACAACCCGGACAACTTGATAGGAAACTATACTATGTTGAGGTTGAAATAGTAAAAGGTAAAATAAGCGGTATGAAACATTCGATATACGGAGAGTCTAGATATGAATTTTCCTAACGATTTGAATGCATCAACTCCATTTCCGATATATGCGTATACTGAGCCAATGTTCAGAGTTACTGTATCGGTAGTTGTTTTTGTTGAAAACATGGTTGCGATGGTTAATGATCCAGTTATAAATCGTTATATTTACAACTTTCCAACAGCAACAGTAAAAGCAGGCGGTGAAACTATTCAATTTGCAGCTGTCAGAAAAGTCAAAGAAGATACTGGTATTGTTTTGCAGAAAGAGGCGCTTATTCCAGTTGATTTCAGAAATACGCCCAAAGAATATGTTGAAAGCTTGAATTCTATTGATATTGGGATGACATGTATGATTGACAAATTGACTTTAGAAGAGGCTAAGGCTAAAATACCGTTCGATTCAAATACTAATTGGTATGAAGTTGATTTTGAAGAAAAGAAAGTCAAAACAGGAAACGCTCACGCTCCATATTTGAACGATAAGAACTTTTACATGGACCAAAATGTTCTTTTTGAAAGAGCTGTTGATGTAGTTCTAATGGTTAGGTAAGTTAGGTAATTAGACAATGATATTGAATGATTTTCATAGATTTCAAAAAGAGAAAGAAGAAGTATTAGAGTTTATAAAACTAACTCCTGAAAACCCAATAAAACTTGTTGCCAAATGGGTGGTTGGAGAAGAGTTAAAAGGACAAAATCTAAAAGCAGTTTTAGAACATATGGCTGCATTGAGAAAAGCCAAGAAAACGGAAAGAAAGAAATCTTAACTTTTCCCTTGACGAAGCAGGACTTTCTTGCTATAGTATGAAGTATACAAGATGAAATAGGATTTACGAGATTTAGAGGAGACAGGAAAATTCAATTATGAACTCAAACAGACAGATGCGCAGAGATTGGGATAGCAGGACCTCGACGGGGTCTGTCTACGGAGAGTTTTGTCTCTAATGTAGATTTGGCAGCAGCCCCGTCAGGAAACTGACGGGGCTTTTTTTGTGTACTTTTTATGTACTTTTAGATCTTTGAAAACTGAATATTGACAATAAATTGGTAATTTATGTCAGTCGCCCGAATAAATATCGGAACACAGATCCGAGGCGACTTTGACATATGGAATTTTTTATGTGGGCGTAGTTTGAAGCTAAAACCACCGTATAAAACCGTTAGTTGACACGGTTCTCATGTACTTGAGATAGTTGGAACTAGGATGAACAGGTAAATATAGCAGCGTTGTTGCGTTCCCTGCGAACTAGTCATGGAAGGTTTGTAAAGAGTGTCTATTGCGATGTCGTATGTTCTCATAAGGAACTGCACGTGAAGGGTAAAGAAAATGCGTATGTCACCCGGTATCCTCGCCATGACCGACAAGATTGAGGGTATCAAATCCCTTCGCCTACACCATTTTTTATTGTAGGATGGCGGAATTACTAGACGCAACCCCAAAAACAGAGGGGCAGTTATCCTGATCAGATAACGTGTAGGTGGAAATCCTACTCCTACGACCAATTTCAGATGCAGGCGTATACCCTCTCGCTACGAACGAGTCGGAAGGTTAATTGGATTTCATGCAGGTTCGATCCCTGTCGCTTGTACCATTTTTTAGATGCGGGTATAGCTCAACTGGATAGAGCGTCTGGCTTCGAACCAGAAGGTTAGGAGTTCGAACCTCTTTACCCGTACCAATTTGCAGGGTAGACTGGAGGGTCCAGCAGGTGGCTCATAACCATCTCTACAATAGGGTCGAGTCCTATTCCCTGCTACCAATTTATACGGCAGAAGCGAGTGGCTAGCAGTCTGGCTGTCTACCAGATGTCTCATTGCGAGATTGCGGGTTCGACCCCCGTCTGTCGTGGTTTTATAGGACGGTAGTTTAAGTGGGCAAAACTTTGGACTCCAAATCCAAGATTCTCAGATCGTGGCTGAGTCGTCCTGCCAATTTTATGGCGGTATAGCTCAGCGGTTTTTAGAGCAGCACCTTCATACGGTGAAGGTCGGGGGTTCGAATCCCTCTACCGCTACCAGTTTAGAAATACAATAGTAGTACTGCAATACTAGGTAAGGATTATGCAATGTGGCCCCGCCTCGGCAGAGGAAAACCAGTGGGAGTGTTTTGTCGTCAAGACCAAAGCATAATCGAGGCTAGATAATAACTAGCAAGGAACAGGTGCAGGGTGTGGAATCCTGCCTATTGTATTTTTTGGGGGCGTAGTTCAACTGGCTAGAACACCAGCTTGTCACGCTGTGAGGTTTGAGGGTTCGAATCCCTTCGTCCCCGCCAATTTATGGAGAGACAGCGTAATTAGTAGGCTGAGAAATCGTCTATGCGCAGCGCTTATCTCCGCCAATTTCAAGAGTGTTGATAGATGGGTTCGAGTCCCATAGCAGCGTAAGGCTTCGGGCTGTTGCTGTTGGCAGGCGGTGGGGTCTGTAAAACACTCTGTTTAATGCTCCCATAGTCTAATTGGATAAGGCATCAGATTCCTAATCTGAGCGAAAGCAATGGGGGTTCGAGTCCCTCTGGGAGTACCATATTTTATTGTCAATATTCTTTTATGCAGGCGTAACCGTGGCGTGTTTTCTAAACCGTTAAACGTAATCGGAAGTTGCGGATAAAACCAAATGGGGGTTCGAGTCCCTCCGCCTGTACCATTTTTATAGGAGAACACAATGGTGTATCTTTGGCGCAAAAATAGTAAAGTATGTTATAACAAGACATGACCATGATTCATATTGTGATTATGAAACATTCTATTATGAGGATGGCAGTAAAGAGACAAAAATCCTTGCAGACCCCATGAAATCAGGCTGGGGCTTCAATTACAAAAAAGATTGGAGAGATTCTGATTTCAAAACAAAAGGTTGGGGTTCTGAGTAGGGAATATGTTATTTTTTCTAGAAGAATAACATATGAAAATCTACCGCATAGCTAAAGTATCCAATTATCAAAACTTGTTAG
>DATKVT010000136.1 GCA_035529935.1 Williamwhitmania sp.
AGGCCAGCGAAAAGATATGGGGCGTGGCTGAGTCACCGGCGACCGAGGTAGGTGCCTATTCCGACTCGCTTACCCGCTGGTTTGATGGGAGCAAGGAGGAAATTACTTATGTTTGTTTAGGTCCCATCAGCAGCCTCAACCGCTGGGTAAAGAAGCATGGTGAGGTGGCTAACCTCCGTCGCGTAATTTGGTTCTATGGTGGTGGCAATACCAGCTACAACCCGGAGGTGAGCGGTGTCGACTGGCAGGAACTGCAAAAACTTCCCATTAATATTCATCTTATTGGACAGCTCACGGAGAACTACCCTAAGCTCACCGAAAGTTTGGTGGCAAAAGTCACCTCTACCGACGTGCCCCTTGCCAAGATAATGAAGCAGCGCTTTCAATCTGAGTTACTGCAGCACCAGCTACAGGCTCGACACTTCATCATGTGGGACGAGATGATACCAGTTTATCTTGCTTTCCCCTCGCTCTTCACCGTTCATCCGGAGGAGCAGAATCTGCGGATTGCCGATGTGCACATTGAGGATACCTCTATGATTGCCGATGGTTTTCTGAAGCTCTTCACGGCGCAGGGTTCTGCTCTCAGGGGTATTGTGCTAGAATATTTTCCCGTTTCGCCCGACGTGCTCTCACCCGATGTGGCTCCTTATGCGTTGGAAATTCAGAAGCGGCATGGTATGGAGGAGTGGAAGCTGGTCGTGCTAACCAACGAGATTCACCAGCATCTGGGCATATACTCCATTGTTGGCGCTAAGATGGGGCTTTTTGCTCGTGAGTATTTTGGCGTTGGTCTCGATAAAATGAAGGTGCAATCGAAAGCTGGATTTTACCCTTCTGTTGGCTGCCTGAACGATGGCCTTCAGATCTCCACAGGAGCAACGCTTGGTCGTGGTGACATTGAAGTGCTAACCACAAAGCCCTCCCTTCCATCGGCCATATTTATATGCCACGGTAAAAAACTGGAGGTGACCCTAAAGCCTGAGTATTCTAAGCAGGCAGCTAAAGATATTTCAGATGGTATTGTTAAGTATGGTAACCTCACCAATGGCTACTGGAATATGGTGCGGGAGCTCTCTATAAAGTATTGGCTGGAGTGGGATAGGAAGAAGATGTTTGACTATAAAGAAATTACCCAATGATTTTTGACAAAAAAGAGAGTTTATTAAAGTATCGAAACCTCCTTCCGGGGTTGGATTTGGTTAACGACTATTTGGTTAAAGGTGAGTTTGACTATGATGCTGGTCCAATCAATCTGCAGGGGGATAAACTTTTTGTAAGCCCTTTCAGTGGAGTGGGCAAGGCAAGGCACGAGGCAAAGCTAGAGGTGCACAGGCGCTACATCGATTTGCAGCTGCTCATGGAAGGCAATGAGGAGATTGGTTGGTGCCCACTTTCACTCTGCCATCAGGAGACTACACCCTACGATGAGGAAAAGGATATTGCCTTCTACCGCGATTCACCCCGCGATTTTCTGAAGCTTACCCCAGGCTACTTTGCCGTATTTTTTCCCGACGATGCCCACGCTCCATTAATAGGGGAGGACATCAAAAAAATGGTATTTAAGTTTTTAGTTGAGTAGCCATAGGGGCATACTTCTGGTTGACTCCACCTCATTTTTCCAACGAGTCGGGGAGGCTGGGATAGAGGTCGAGCCCAGTGGCTTTCTCCACGCTATCGACAGGAACGGCAAATGCAGACAGAGGCTTTGCCGTTTCTCTATTTGGTATAATGAAGCCAATGGCCCAGTAGCGTCTGCTTGCAGGCTAGACAGGGTTTAAATTTTGAAACAAGATAGTTGGATTTAGAGAACTCTTTTGGTGGGCAATGAAAGATTTTGCTTTACGACACTCTTCAAAACTTCGCATGTAAAACTCCTACGGAGTATTGACAGCGCTGTGATGAGGTTTTTTTACAAAACTACACCACCTACGGCGAAAATTTTTCCTATCGATCTACCCACTATTCAGATTTCACGTTGAGATAATGCACAGTAATTGAATAGCCTTCTTCGTGGGAGATCAATATTCTCATTCCTTAAAATTCCCTACCCAAACTTCGCCGTAATTTTCCTACTTTTATGTGACCTAAAACCGCATTTGAATGAACGAATCGATTCTGAAAGTGCTGATGCAGCTCTTCGCCTTTTTGGTAGACGTGGAGCAGGATGGCCTTACCGGAAATGCTCGTGAGGTGGTGAAAACATACCTTGAAAAAGAGTTTGGTGATGAACAGATGAACACCTTTTTGGTGCAGTTCGACGAGATGCTCCAGCTTTATCACCAGGAGGCAAAGCACCTGGAGGAGGATAATGGCACCTTTGTCTTTTCGCAGGCTCTAAACAGAATTATTGACCAGATTAATCACGAGTTTGAGCAGTACCATAAGATGTGGCTTGTGCTGCAGCTTATCGAATTCTTGGGCGATGGCGAGGTGGTTACCGATAAGCGGCTGGAGCTGATTCGGGCGCTGGCAGCCAGCTTCCGCATTAGCGAGTTCGAGTTCAACAACTCGTTACAGTTTATTCTGGGACAGGCGGAATCGGATATGCCCATCAGCGAGAAGCTCCTGCTGATTGACTCCAATGCCGACTTTTCGCACTCTAAAATGAAGCACCACCTGAGCGAGAAGCTCAAGGGTAAAATATACGCGCTGCACATCGACAGCACCAACACCTTTCTCATTAAGTATTTTGGTGCGAACAACCTCTTTCTCAATGGCCATAATGTAAAGGTTGGCCGTGCCTATATTTTTGGTGTTGGTTCCGTTATTCGAAGCCCCAAAACCGATCCCGTATACTACTCAAAGGTGGCCACCAAGTTTATTTCCGGGCTGGCAAAGGAGAAGATACGCTACACTGCTTCCAATATCTCCTTCCACTACAAGGGAACCGACAATGGCATATACCCCTTTAGTCTGCAAGCGGAGAGCGGCCAGCTTATTGGCATTATGGGCAATAGCGGTGTGGGAAAGTCTATCCTGCTCAACGTACTCAATGGCAACCAGAAGTTGCATACCGGTCAGATTTGCATCAACGGTTACGATATTCACAAAGAGCGGAGCGAGGTGGAGGGGCTTGTTGGCTACGTTCCGCAGGACGACCTGCTCATTGAGGAGCTCACTGTGTACCAAAACCTGATGTTCAACGCCAAGCTCTGCTTTGCTAACCACACGGAAGCTGAACTGAAGGAGATGGTGGACCAGAGCCTTATGGACTTTGACCTTGTGGAGGCACAGGAGCTTAAGGTGGGTAACCCGCTGAACAAGTTCATAAGTGGTGGTCAACGCAAACGGCTCAACATTGCACTGGAGTTGATGCGCGAGCCGGCCGTACTTTTTGTTGACGAGCCCACCTCGGGCCTTTCGTCCAACGATTCGGAGAAGGTTATGTTGATGCTCAAGCGGCAAACCATTAAGGGGAAGCTGGTGATGGTGAATATCCATCAACCCTCGTCCGACGTGTTTAAGCTCTTCGACAAGCTGCTGATTATGGACCATGGTGGCCGCATTATTTTTCAGGGAAACCCCATGGATGCTGTAGTTTACTTCCGCACGGCTGCCCACTACCTTAAGGCCGATGAGAGCGAATGCTACGCCTGTGGAAACGTGAACACCGAGCAGATTCTCAAAATTATTGAAGCCCGTGTGGTGAACGAGTATGGCCGCCTCACCCGTAAGCGCAAGCGGAGTGCCCGCGAGTGGTACGACATCTATCAAAAACGGGTGGAGCCTACGCTCAAGAAGGTGGAATGCGGGCAGCGAAGCCTTCTGCCCACAAATGCATTTAAGATACCCGACCTTGCCAAGCAGCTGCTCATATTTGTGAAGCGTAACGTGTTGGCTAAACTGGCCGACCGCCAATACCTTACCATTAGTATGTTGGAGGCGCCTATACTGGCCCTCGTTATCGGCTTTTTTACCCGCTACGCCGCGACCACTTCTGGGGTGGCTACGCGCTACATGTTTGGCCTCAACGACAACATCCCGTCGTTCCTCTTTATGAGCGTTATTGCAGCCCTCTTTATGGGGTTGAGCGTGAGCGCCGAGGAGATTATCAAGGACCGGCGAATACGAGAGCGCGAAAAGTTTCTTCACCTCAGCCACTTCAGCTACATCAACTCCAAGGTGATGGTGATGCTAGCCATCTCTGCCATTCAGGCGTTGCTGTTTGTCTCCGTGGGAAATGCGCTGCTGGGCATCCGCGGCATGTTCCTCAGCTACTGGCTCATATTCTTCAGCACCGCCTTTACTGCCAACATGGTGGGACTCAATATCTCGGCTGCACTTTCGTCGGTGGTGGCCATCTATATTACCATACCGCTCATTCTTGTGCCGCAACTGCTCTTTAGCGGCGTGGTGGTACCCTTTCAGAAGTTGCAACGCAGCGTAACCTCGCAGCTCTACGTGCCGGTGATTGGCGATTTAATGATTTCTCGTTGGTCATACGAGGCGCTTATGGTGCACCAGTTTCGCTCAAACCGATTCGAGCGACACTTTTTTGCCTTCGACCAGGAGTTGAGCTGCTGCTCCTACTACTTCAACTACCTCATTCCCGCCCTGCAGCTCAAGGTGCAGGAGCAGGCTCGCCAGCAGGAGCTCAACGCCGAGCCGGAGATTGCTAACCACAACCGTTTGCTGATTGCCAGTGGTATTGCCGAAGTAAAGGCTCACGTTGCGGGTGTAGATTCGCTTGCGAACAAGAATGTGGCGCTGTTTCTTACTGGAAACATGGTGCCCGACTCGCTGCTCCGCTACTTGGCCGATTGCCGCATGGTGTTTAGTGCACAGTTCGATAGCACCATGCGCCGGCGCGATAGGGCTTACCATAAATTGGAGGCACGGTTGGGCGGAAACGACCGGGTGGTGCTACTCAAGCAGCAATACCACAACGCTGCCCTTGCCGACGTTGTGCTGAGCAACAACGATCTCACTAAGATTGTGGAGGACAACGACCGCTTTGTACGGCGCAAGGAGCCCGTGTTTACCATTCCCGATAACCCCTACGGCCGGGCGCAGCTCTACGCACCCGTAAAGCGAATTGGCGGATGGCTGATTCCCACCTTCTGGTTCAACGCCATGGTGCTGTGGCTCTTTAGTGCGGTGCTCTACGTTATGCTACTTTCCAACGCTTCACGCAACCTTGGACGCTACTTTGAGGTGTTCAAGTTCCGCCGGTTGGCCCGCCGCATTTCGCGCTACCTGCCTCGCTAGCGTAATGTTTGGCTACACTGGCCAACGCAACTCATTCTTTGTGCAACCGCCGCTCCATACTGGGGTGGCGGTTGTGTTTTGGGGAAGTTTTGGGGATTGATCTTGTTGCCTGAATTGGTGTTTTACAAAGCCGAGTAGTAAAATTTGTTTGATATAATTTGGTCTTCAAATATAATTGTTTGATTTATTGCAAAAGAATTGTAAATTTGGGTGTTTTATGCGCTATGTGATAAAATATATGGAGATAGAAGTTGTTGAGTGTAGTTTGTTAGATGTATAAACTAGTTGACGGTTGTTGAAATTCAATATACATAATGAATATTGAGAAGATAAAAACTGAAGGATTTCTGCTTAATGAAGCATGTCATAAGGTTGATGATGTTGCTTCTCTTTCATTGAATTTGTCATTTAAATCATATTTTTCTACATATAGGAGTGTTGATTATTATCTAATCCTATTATCAGAGAAATCTAAATCAGAAGAGGAAAAAGACTGTTTTTATACTATAGATTATATTGAGAATGCATGTGAAGCAATATTTCATTTTCAACATTTTGTGGAGTTAATTATTAAAGATATTTTGCATAACGAGCATGAATTACTATTAATAGATGCTTCAAAAGCACACGATTTGCTATATGATTTAGTAAAAGGTAAGAAATATGATAATAAAGATTTACAAAGAGCGTCATACATAGGATATAGTCTTGCTCTTGAAAGATTGGTGGCTCTAATTGAAAAAAATCGATTGGATAAAAATATGTATGGTTTTATTGAAAAAGCAAATGAATGGCTTAGGGCAATTAATCATCTTAGAAATAGAATTGTACATAGAGGTGTTTTTGTATTAAGGTATGAAGCCCTAGATTATCTTTTTGGAAAGTATATTTTTCCTTTTGTGATTAAGGTTGCTTCTTTACCAGCATATAAAAAAGATGTAAGTTTTAAAAGATTCCTGAAAAACGATTTAGGAATTGATCCGGTAAAAGAGATAGTTAAACACTTTGCAGAAGAATCATATTCACTAAATAAGGTTTCTCTTTTAAAGGAGATAGGAAGGGCATCAGCAGAAAACCCACTTCTAAATCGCAAATATGTTATTCGTCATGATGATGAAATAAAAAAGAGAGCAGAATTAATTGCTCGTTCATTAGTTTCGTATGATAAGCTTAATGTAGTTAAGTTATGTCCTATTTGCAATACAAATTCTTTAGTTGTGTATAAAGACTGTCATTTTGATATGGATGAACAAGAGTCATATGATTCTTCTTATCGTGTAAAATGTTTTTGTTGTTCGTTTGAACTCGATAATAAAATTGGAGATATTAATAAGATGAATTGAATTAGCCATTTAAGTAATAAGCATTTTATAGGAATGCGGTTGTATGGTCAGCATTCTGTCTAAAAGGTTGTCAAATAGACCTTTCCCCATAAAGCTACGGTTAAATCGGTAGGTATACTCATCGATATAGGATTGTAAAAGTTCTGC
>DATKVT010000137.1 GCA_035529935.1 Williamwhitmania sp.
GAATCCGGCTTATTGAACCTGGTGCAGGAGATGGTTTTAAAACTCGTTTACTCGTTCATGCCTTAATGGCCAAGGGCTATGAATGCACCTACAACCCAATAGATATCTCGGCCAACGTGCTCGATATACTCTGCACCTCTATGCTGAAAACATACCCTCAGCTGGAATGCGAGCCAATAATTGGCGATTATGCTGAGCTATCTGAAAAGATACCCGACGATGGATTGCCCCGGTTGATGCTATTTCTTGGCTCTAGCCTAGGCAATTACGACGGTGAGGCCTCCATTAACATCCTGAGAAATTTTTCAGCACTTCTTAAACCGGGAGACTTCTTTCTACTCGGTGTCGATCTGGTTAAGGAACCTTCTCGAATTCTGGCGGCCTACAACGATGCCAGTGGATACACCGCCCAATTCAACTATAACCTGCTTACAAGAATTAACCGTGAGCTTGATGCCAATTTCGATATCGACAACTTTCTTCATTTTCCCGTCTACAACCCAATTTTACAGCAAGCCGAAAGCTACCTGCTGAGCAAGCAAGTGCAGCTGGTTACCATTAAATCGGCCAATGTAGATATCCATTTTGGTGCTTGGGAGCCCATACACACCGAAATATCGAGGAAATACACGTTGGATAAGATAGAGTCGCTCTCCACCAATTCCGGATTCCAAATTATATCGAACTACACCGACATGCACAACGACTTTTGCTGCAGCTTGTGGCAGAAAAGGTGATAAATGGCAAGTTGAAAAAGTAGGTGTAATGCTGGGAATTGGACGCTGGTCTCATAAAGAATAGCTGTGTCGTAATCCATGTTCGTATCGACAGGCTAACTAAAGTTTGGCTTCTGAACTGAAACCAACTTGATTTAGAATGGAATAGCTGGCTAATCGGCTATCTTTAACTTCGCCACCCTACTCAAACTTTTATTTCGGTTTGAGATGAGTTGAAAGGCGACAATTCCACCAAGAATGACAAGCCCACCAGAAATTTCTCTCCAGCTTAACAGCTCGGAAGCAAAAATCCACGCAAAGAGCGCAGCAAAAACCGGTTCAAGCGTAAATATCAGCGCCACCGTAACGGTGTCCACCTTTTTTTGTGCCCATACCGAAACGAAGTAACAAAAAAGCGTTCCTATAAATCCGAGATAGAGCATTGTAATAGTTTCGCCACCCGAAAGCGCAAACGAAACGGGCTGGGTAGAGACGTATAGCACGAAACTCAAAATAGCAGCAAATAGGAATTGATACCCAATGAGCGAGAACACCTCGGTTTTCTGAACGTATCGCCCGGCTAGAATAAGGTGCCATGCCAGCGAGAATGACGTAATAAGGGTAATTAAATCGCCTATGTTCAGGGCCGTTTGGCTATCGTAGGCAAGCAGGTATAATCCCAAAAAGACAACCAGCAGAATGATGATCTCCATGAACTTCAACTTCCTCTTAAAAAAAACGAACAGCAGGATTGGAATAATAACCACTCCCGCACCCGTTATAAATGCGCTGTGCCCGCTGCTGGTGTATTTTAGTCCAATGGTTTGTGAAATGTAGGTTGTGGCCAGCAGAACACCCAGCACCATTCCTCGAAGCAGATTTGTTCGGTTTAGGAGTGCCTTTTTGTCCTTGAAGTAGGCAAATGTAAGCATGGAAACAGCGGCAATAAACGTGCGGAGAAAGACAAGGTAATACTCATTAACCGTTGCAACGGTATCCTTTATTATGAAAAAAGTTGAGCCCCAAATAACTGTAGTGAGTACCAGCAAAAAATACTTCATTCCAAACTTCTTAAAATTGCGCCGCAAGATAGCTTTTGTTTTGCGTCAATACACGGCCAGAGCCTATTTTGAGTTGTGAGTTGTGAGTTGTGAAGTTGTGAAGTTAGAAACTAGAAATTAGAAACTAGAAACTAAAACTAGAAACTAGAAACTAGAAACTAGAAATTAGAAACTAGAAATTAGAAACTAGAACCGACCGAAGAGAACTCCGTCAATGGCCGGACAAGTCAGCATAGCCAAATTAGAAAATAGAAACTAGAAACTGGAAATTAGAAAATAGAAATTAGAACCGAGCTTGCGAGTTCGGCGTAGCCAAATTAGGAACTTCTCCCCCTACAGCCTATACACCTACAGTCTAAATACCTAAACTCCTACAGCCTATCTCCACTACTTCCCCCTCACATACTGAACCGGCCACTCCACATCGTCGCCCAGCTGCTTGGCGGCATGCAGTGGGAAGTTGGGGTCGCGTAGCGATTGCCGTGCTATGAGGATAAGGTCGGCCTGCCCCTTTTGCAGTATATCCTCGGCCTGCTGCGCCTCGGTAATGAGGCCAACGGCTCCGGTCATAATGCCCGACTCCCTTTTAATGCGCTCGGCAAAGGGAACCTGGTAGCTCGGGCCTAGCGGAATTTTTGCATGGGCCACCATTCCTCCCGAGGAGGTATCGATGAGGTCCACCCCATGCTGCTTAAGAATTGCAGAGAGCTTTACCGCCTCATCAACATCCCAACCACCCTCGGCCCAATCGGTGGCGGAGATGCGAACAAACAGGGGAAGCGTTTGGGGCCACACCTCCTTTACTGCCTCCACAATCTCCAAAAGCAACCGTATTCGGTTTTCGAAGCTGCCGCCATAGCCATCGGTGCGGTGGTTGCTCAGCGGCGACAGAAACTGGTGAACGAGGTAACCGTGGGCAGCGTGTAGTTCAACCACCTTAAACCCAGCCTTGAGCGCGCGCATGGCCGCCGTCCTAAAATCGGAAACAACCTTCTGAATGCCTTCAAGGGTAAGAGCTTGCGGCAGCCCATCCTCCGGGAAAAACGGAATTGCTGAGGGAGCCACCGTAGCCCAACCGCCCGCCTCACCGTTGAGCTGCTTTCCGCCCTCCCACGGACGAGCGCAGCTGGCCTTACGGCCGGCGTGCGCCAGCTGAATACCCGCCACCGAGCCCTGCTGATGGATAAACGCTGTAATGCGCTGCAGCATTCCGACGTGCTCCTGCTTGTATATGCCCAAATCGTTGGGTGAGATGCGCCCCTCGGCCGACACCGCCGTGGCTTCCGCTATAACAAGTCCCGCCCCTCCAGTGGCGCGGCTACCCAGGTGCACCAGGTGCCAATCGTTGGCAAAGCCATCTGTGGTGGAGTACATGCACATGGGCGAAACGGCAATTCGGTTTCGGAGGGTTACCTCCTTAATGGTGAGGGGGGTGAAGAGCTTGGACATGATGGTTATATTTTATGTTGAAATGGCAATATATACGCTGTTTGTTCGCACATTTTGCAGGTGCAATGGAGCTGGCAGCACGCCGTAGCTAACCGCTAACTACAAAATGAGAAGGACAGATATCAAACGTAAAGGAAGGCAGTTTGTTCGGTGCGGCAGGATGGCAAAACGTGACTGCCCTTAAGGCGGTTTGGCACAAGTGCTGTACTGGGTGAGTGGGCTATTGGGCTAAGTAATTTAGCATCATGCTATCTCAATGCCTGTCCTTTTTATCTCAATAATAAATGGGCTATTAGAATCAAAATCGTCTTTGGATATGGGGTGTGGTTCTATTCGTGAGTCGATTTGGGATGCAAGCAACATTAGCTGAACCTGTAAATCAAACTTATCACTATCATTGAGCTTGTCGAAAACTAACGCTATGTCAATATCGCTATCCGACCTCTCACTATTCTTGGCATAAGAACCAAAAAGAATAGCTCTTGTAACCCCTTTGTGATTCTTTTTGATTAATGAAATATACTGGTTTATTGAAGTAGTAGCTCTCTTATCCATAACCGTTGAGTTTTTAGTTCATTAATCCATTGCGTAGTGTATTCAAGGGTGCACATTTTTTGAAAACTCAATTTGTAGTCGTCGTATCGTGCATTAATATTGAAGGCAGTAACTGTCACAAAAAACACCTTTTGCTCTTCAGTCATTTCAATTTCAGCCAATTCAGCTAATCTGAAAAGGTTGTGAATAAATGGGGGAAAGTCCTGTTTGGATTTCACGTAATATGCTTTCAGAAGCTTCTCAATCATAAGATGTCCGACAAACAACGACTAGGTAAATCGTTTGGTTTCAAACATAGCCATCATTGTCTCAAAATCATCATCTGAGGTTTCAATCCAATACTTGGTTAACTTTTCGATATCAATTTCTCTCGATCCCATAAAGACAAAATTAACGAAATTTTCTTGCTCGTCATTATTAATCAATCGTAAAGGTAAACCGTTTGTTCGCTGCGGCAGGGCGAAGAGTGCGCCTTGCTTGCCCGGAGATATGATGAAATAGTTACGCGGACACGCTGCTTTCTTTTATCGAAAGAGCATATCCGCGCATAATGGGAGTTCCAAGATTAGCTAGAGATAAATCTCATCTTCCGACTTTGCCGTTTTAATTGTAAACTTGGAGATGAAGCCCATAGTTTTTGCTGCAATAGTAAACAAGGAGTTGTTGCTTACAACCCATATGGTACTAATTTGCGCCTTAAGTTCACCGATACTGTTTTGCCAAATTAACCGAGCATTTGTATCGTATCCTGTCATTTTTAGGCAGCTGAAGATGATAGGAACCTTTTCGTTTGGTTGTAATTGTGTGGCGAACTCCTCAACCCACCGTTTCTTCGCTTGAGCAGCCTGCTCTTCAGTAAAAAATCCGTCGAAGGAGAATACAAGGCATTTATGCCCCTTCTTCTCGCACCAAGCTATCTTTATTGCTTCAGTTTCCATAACTTTTGTTGTTACATATGGGTTGTAACTGCCAAAGGTAATTCATAATATATTCAGTTTAGCAGAAGGGGTATGCTTTTCAGCATCAACCATAAAGATTTACGTCATAAAGATCAGCGCCATTCATGGCTGATGGAAGTATTTAGAGAAAACGGGGTAGCTTTTGCTGGTTAGCGCGAGCGGGGTGTTGGGTGGGTGAGCGGTGTATGGGCCACAGGTCCATGCTACTGCCTTTTGCTTTGGGTTGGCTGTGGTAATGACCGCCTGTGTGCCTAGTCCAGGTTTTCTCTGTGTTGCACTGATAGGTTGGCACGGACGAGGACAGCAGCGCCATCGCCTAATTTGTTGGTCGAGTAGGTAAGTGCTTTACAGCACAAACCTCTCACGGAACCGTACGTGAACCTCTCGATTCATACGGCTCTTGTCATTCCAACTATTGGTTAAAACCATAGCGCCAGTGCACGAACAGGTTCGGATGTGCCTTT
>DATKVT010000138.1 GCA_035529935.1 Williamwhitmania sp.
GCAGCACCTCCGGCAAGGTAGCCTTCTCGGCTACCAATAATTTTGAAGAGGTGGGCGACTCCCCCAACAGGTACTCCGACTCCCTCGCTTTCTCTGGACATAGTAGCTTTATAATGCAACCCTCAGAGTCCTACTCTCCTGCTCTGGAGGTCAGCTTCAGCACCATGAATTATGCCGAGATTTACCACGCCGAAGCAAGCGCCATGCTCTACACCACCGATTCCCTTACCAATGCACATCTTGTGCTGGAGGTATGGTACGTTAAGGATGGCATCCTTATGGAGTGGAAGTCAAAAGATGTGGCTGCGGATGAGCTGGTAAAGGGTCAATGGCAAAAGGTGGTGTTTGACTACGATATTCCAAGGTTTTACCGATTCCCCAACTACAAAATCAAGGTTTACATGTGGAACAACAGCATGGGACAGTTCTTAGTCGACGATTTGCAGCTAACCATATATTCGAGGTAGACACAAGGTAAACAGCAGCCTAACACCTGAAAAAGACAAAGTTACCTTTTGATGTCTTGTGAAAAATTACTTTCTTTGATAGAAGACAGACTTTTTAAAAATTGAGGTAATAAATCCATTGGGGCAGCAACTCCAGCATAATTGTGTTTACGAGCTGTTGCAATTGCAGCATCAACGCTATGAACTTAACCTAAAATGAAACCTCAAGATAGATCCAAGGAGCAGCTTGTAAATGATTTACGACGAGCGGAAGCTGAAATTGCTAAGCTAAAAAAGGCTGAGCATAATCATGGGAAGGTTGCTGAGGCATTAAATCAAGAGCGAAAATTTTATGCCGATTTGGCCAATGCGCTGCCTTCAGGAATATACCGTATACGAGTTTTTCACGACCAGTCTTCAAATGAAGAGAAATGGGCCAGTTCCAATGATTCACCATATACTATTGAATTTGCGAATGACCGATTCTTTGAAATACTAAATCTGGATAGGGTTGCTTTTAAAAAGAATCCTGGAATAATTAACAATCTAATTTTTGAGGCTGATAAGGCAGAATTCGTAAGGTTGAACGTAGAAGCAAACTTAAATGTGACTCCATTTACATGGGAAGGCCGCTTTATGGTTAACAACAAACCAGTTTGGATTCATTTTGAATCAATTCCCCGCGTGTTGGAGAATGGTGATATTATGTGGACAGGCACTTTAAACGATATAAGTAAACGTAAAAATGAGGAGCTGGAAATAGCATTGAAGAATCAGGAATTGGTAAAGCTAAACGCGGAGAAGGTCATGTTCCTCTCCATCATTGCCCACGATTTAAAAAGTCATTTCAATTCAATTATTGGTTTTAGCGAATTTCTCACCGAAAAAATCAAAAAAAAGGAATACGAACAAATTGAAAAATTTGCCAATATTATATTGCTATCGTCCAAAAGGGCAATGGATTTGCTTAAGAACCTGATGCAATGGGCGCAGTCGCATACTGGCAGAATGGCGTTCAATCCAGAACACTTCGAATTGATGGCTTTCATAAATGAAACAACATTTCCTTACGATGACATTGCCGGGCAAAAATCAATTGCTATCAAAATGGTTTTACCATCCCGCATGCCAGTATTTGCCGACAAGGCCATGATAAGCGCAATATTCAGAAACTTGATTTCCAATGCCATAAAATTCACTAATTCTGGTGGCGAGGTCACCATTTCAGCAATGAAACAACAAAAGGAGATCATCTTTTCGGTAAGAGATACAGGCGTAGGAATATCCAAAAACTGCATTGAAAAGCTGTTTCGGATTGACCAGAGCTTCTCCACCACCGGAACCAATAAGGAGACCGGAACCGGTCTGGGCTTGATCCTCTGCAAGGAATTTGTTGAAAAACATGGCGGAAAAATCTGGGTCGAAAGTGAAAAGGGAGCCGGCTCAACATTCTATTTCACACTGCCTAACAATGCTACAATCGCGCTCGAAAATACTTAAAGAGAGGAATAGCTACACAGGGGTTACTCAGTGTTACTCAGTGTTTCCCCAGAGTTACACAGTTTTTACAAGCCTTCTGAGATGATAGCACCACATGGATACGTTGGCTTCGTCTTCCGACTTTCAACATCTTCTTCACCAGTCACCCATTTTCTCTGCCTTCCACTATAAGCACCCAAAGAGTCCAATCTACAAAATCCTAAAACAAAAACCATCGTTTGGCTACCAATAAAAAATTGCTAATTTTGACATATAATGGTGATTTTGTTATACTTATAAATGAGTTGCTAAAAATCATAAAGAAATGATGATTGCTAAGTTGATAGTTATATTGACATTAATTACGACTTCTCTATTTGCACAAACTAATTGTGACAAATATCCTGAGAAATATATACCGATTGATTTAAATGATGCCTTAAACTACCTTGATTGTTTATGGAGTAAGTCCGATAAAGAAGGTTTTAAGAAAATATCTGAGAATGAGGCAGTAAATAGACTTCATTGGGGGACTGGTATGGGAATTAGGAATAGTTGGGGATTATGGAAAGGAGATTCAAGAATTGCAAAATATTTTCACGACTTGGGAATTTATCATCCAGATGATATGTCAGGTATTATTCTGACATCATTTCATAGATATTTAAATAAGACGGACATTAAACTTGATGAACAGATTAAATTCTACAAAGACTATTGGGAAAAAGCCAAACTTGCAGAAAGTGCAAGGGAACATATAGAGTTTAACGAATTCTACCTAAATGATACTGTTGCTTTTAAATATAATTATGACTTTATTTCAATGCAACAGGAAAACAAATTTATGAATGATTCTTGCACTGCAAAAGGATTAGTAATTGCAAAAGATACCATTTATTTAAGGCTGCAAATCCGACTAATTGAAAGTTGTGATGAAAATGGGATTATTATTTCAAAAGGAGATATTTATATTAAACAAGGAACCAAATGGATTTTAAAAGAAAAAAACAAAATCGATACGATGAGAATTGGAGAAACAAAATGGACTAATTACGATATTTGGGATGCAAAAGAATAATTAACTATATGTAATCAAATAGGTTACCCCATCACCTAAACTCCCAGTAAGAACAACTGCCAATTCACCTATGCAATTACTCTCTGTAACTCGTAACTTTTTCGTCACTTGTCACCATTTTGTTACTCCGGCCCACCACCCAGTGTTTCCCCAGGGTTACACAGTTTCCACAAGCCTTTTGAGATAATCGTTCATAAATTGCACATTTCCCCGAACTTTAGGTCGGGGTTAGGAAAACCACACCTAGCGCGGGCGGTGCGCCCACCAATGCTGTTCAATGTAATGCACATGCCCCGCACCGCAACAACCAAAAGGGAAGTTAGAGGAAGTTAAATGGAGTTAGAAGAAGTTAGAAGAAGTCGCAGCGAAGCGGAGATCCGGCCATTGACGGATTAGAAGAATTCGACCGTATGTATGGGAGAAAATATTTCGTCCCATCCAAACTGGCTGCATAACAATAGAGCATAACCATAGAGGGGTGGCATGTTTGTAGCCGGGGGTGTCAACCCTCGGAAAAGAAACCAACCCAGCGCAGGCGGTGCGAGCACCCATGCTGTTCAATGCACCTCACATCCCCCGCACCGCAATCACAGATGGGTATTAGCTGCTCCATCATTCTCAAAACTTGTCCGGCCACTGCCGGATCTCCAAATCGTCTCATTCCCAAATTCCCAAACCACCTATGCAATTACCCTCTGTAACTCGTAACTTTTCCGTCACTTGTCACCATTTTGTCACGCCTGCCCGCCATTCATTATTTCCCTAAGGTTACTCTGTTTCTACAAGCCTTTTGGTGTGATAGCTCCACATTGTCTTCCGACTTCCGACCCTTTTGTCTTCTGCCTTTTGTCTCCGGTCTCCGGTCTCCCGCCTTCCGTCTCCCGACTCTTTTGTCTTCTGCCTTTTTTCTTTTTTCTTTTTTCTCTTTTCTTCGGTCTCCGGTCTCCTGTCTCCGGTCTCCGGTCTTCCGTCTCCCGACTCTTTTGTCTTCTGCCTTTTGTCTTTTTTCTTCGGTCTCCCGTCTTCCGTCTTCCGTCTCCCGACTCTTTTGTCTTCTGCCTTTTACCTTTTGCCTTTTATCTTTTGCCTACACCAACATCTTCACCCCCCCAAACTACTCATACCTCAAGGCATCAATGGGGTTTGCCCTCGAAACCTTAATGGTTTGATAGCACGAGGTAAGCACTACTATAACCATTATCGTTAGCGATGCTATTATGTATACAGAAAAGTTAATGGGCTGCTTGTTTGCGCCGGGGATAATCGCATACATTGCATAGGCTGCCGGCCACGAAATTATCATTGCATAAACAATTAGCGAAAGGTATTCCTTGGTAAGCATTGTAAAGATGCTCATATCGGAGCTGCCGCTAATTTTGCGAATGCCAATCTCCTTGGTTTTACGCATAATGGTGAACGATACCAAGCCCAGTAACCCAATAATTGCCAAGAATACATTGAGAATGGTAAAGAACAGCAGGGTATTATCCACCGAATTGTAAACTTGGAGAACGTTTTCGTGCTTAAACGCTTCGTCCAGCTCGCCAAACTCAAATACGCTGTTTGGAAAATAGTTCTCGAACTCCTCTTGGATAATCTTTTTTGCCTGGCTCATATCGCCCTTCGTAACCCTGAAGGCAAACGACCAATCGCCCGACCGTGGCTCCGATTGAAGAACCAGTATGGCCGGTTCAATGCCATTGTGCATATCCTTATAGTTGTAATCCTTAACCACCCCAACAACCTCCAGCCGATTGTTATCCAGCCTTTTTCCAATTGGATCCTTCCATCCAAAACTTCTCCATGCCGTTTCGTTAATAATGCACCCGTTAACGGTATCCGATGGAAAATCTCTGGAGAATCCCCTCCCCGCTACGATGGTCATTCCAAAATTACTTAAGAAATCGTAGCTCACCCCATTAAACCTAACATTTACCGACTCTCCGGGTAGGCATCCCTCCCAGTTTATATTCCCCCCTCCAAAGGTTACAAAAGGGATATGCTCGCAAAAACATCCATTCTGAAATTCAGGGTGAGCAAGAATTCTGTCCCTAAGATCATCGAATCGCACATTCTTTGCATTGACGGAGAATTTGGCGAATAAAATATTCTCCTTGTTGAAGCCCAGATTTTTATTCAGCAAGTATTTAATTTGCTCCGAAAAGGCCATCGTTATGATGATTAGGAAGAGTGAAATCGAGAATTGAAGGATGATCAGAATTCTCTTGGGCCCAAATGCCTCCTTTTTTGTCTTAAATAAATTTCCCTTCAGCAGGTATACAATTTTACGGGTTGCGAGGAAAAAGGCAGGATAGGCCCCCGAAGCTAGCCCCACTACAATGGCAATTAAAACAATCTGTAGCGCAAACGGCCAGTTGCCAGCTATCGAAAACTCCATATTCTTACTCACTATTCTATTGAAAACTGGTAGGAAGTTCTCCACAATCAGGAACGAGAGCATCACCGCAATCAAGGCGATTATGGCTGCCTCGGTGAGTATTTGTTGGATTAGTGCGAACCTACTGCTACCGCACACCTTTTTTACCGCAATCTCCTTTGTTCGGGTAGATGCATGAGCGGTAGCCAGGTTTATATAGTTGAAGCAGGCAAGCAGTAGGATGAATATGCCAATCAAGCGGTATAGGAAAAGAACGATTAAGTAATCATCCTGCCCGTTGAAGTCGAGGTATAGCATGGATAGCGGACAAAGCGAAACTTTTTCCTCCTCGTGCCCTTTGTAATCCTTGTAGAGATCCCAGATTTTTGCATTCACCCTAGCCAAATCCTTATTGGATCGCAGCAATACGTAAGTCAAAACATTTCCCGACCAGCTATCCTTCACGTTTCGCATCTGCTCAATGGTCGAAAGCGAGATAATATACGATGGCCGAACCTCCGAATTTCTAGGTAAGTCCTTGTAAACACCGGTAACCTTCATCCCAATCTGCTTCTCAATAAGCACTGTTTTTCCCATGGCATCGCCATCCGGGAAAAGCTTACCCGCCAGCGTGCTCGAAAGCACAATAGAGTTTGGCTCCTTTAAGGCTGTGCTCGAATCGCCCTTAATAAAATGGTAGGTAAAGATTTCAAATACCGATGGTTCCATTATTATGCCCTCGTTGTCGTATATCTGCTTACTGGGGCTTGGCGACAGGTAGCGACCTCCGGCATATTCTGTAATCAGCACTTTTTCTATCTCCGGGCATTGAGCCTCCAGCAGCTTCTTTGTAATGCCGTGTGTGTGGGGCGAAATATTATTGCCATCCATTGCGGCAACCGCCTTTACATAGGTACGCTGCACCCTGTAAATTCGGTCGTAGTTCACGTTATGCTTGTCCCAGCTATACTCATATTGAACGAATAGTGAAATCAGGATAAAGGCAGAAAATCCAACAGCCAGTCCAGCTACGTTTATCGCAGAGCTCACCTTGTGCTTATAGATGCTTCTGATCGAGGCTTTTAAGTTGCTTTTCATAGTGGTAAGTTAGTTTATTTAATAGCTCAACATATCTGTCAGGTCGAAATATTTATTTCTACACACCCTATTCCAACCTACGTGCCGCTACTCCTAACTACCTGTTTATCTATTGAATATATCAACATCCGTTAAATTGAATACCTCCTCACTGTAAAGTTTATGAACAGCGAGTGTTCAACATCTGAACAATTTTCTACATTTGTGTTAGCACTACACCAAGCGGTAACAGAGTATGAGCAAGCCTCTCTCCGGTAAGATTTTAATCATCGACGATAATCTTCAGATTCTCGATTCGCTGCGATTGCTGCTGAAGCATGAGTTTAAGGAGGTTGCTACCTTTCACGATCCAAAAGGTATTGTGGAAAAGCTAACACCGAACGCCTTCGATGTTATCCTCCTCGACATGAATTTTAAGAATCCGAATAACACCGGAAACGAAGGAATTTTCTGGCTTGGCGAAATCCTAAAGCGCGATCCCCTTGCAGTGGTAATCCTCATAACCGCTTACGGCGATATCAACCTTGCCGTGCAGGCCATTAAGAATGGGGCCACCGATTTTGTTACCAAGCCATGGGATGCCGATAAGCTCATTATTACCCTTACCAATGCCCTCGAGCTAAGGCGGCATAAGGTAAAGGTGAAGAGCCTTCAGGGACGGCAGGCCATGCTAAACAGCGATATCGACGACCATTTCCAGCTATGCACCGGACCGTCGCAAGCAATGAAGGAGGTTTACCGAACCGTTGAAAAGGTTGCAGTTACCGATGCAAACGTGATTATTTACGGCGAGAATGGCACCGGAAAGGAGCTTATTGCCCGAAGGCTCCATCGCCTCTCGCAGCGTGCCGACGAGGCCTTTATCAACGTTGACCTTGGAGCAATTAGCGAATCGCTGTTTGAGAGCGAGCTCTTTGGGCATGTGAAGGGCGCCTTTACCGATGCGCGCGACGATAGAGCGGGGCGCTTCGAAATAGCCTCGGGAGGAACCCTGTTTATGGACGAGGTGGCCAACCTCCCCCTACCCCAGCAGGCGAAGCTCCTTGCCGCGCTGCAGAACAGGGAGATTTACCGCTTGGGATCGAACAACCCCATTCCCATCGATATCCGGTTGATTACCGCCACCAACAGAAATTTGGACGAGATGATACGGCAGGGGCTCTTCCGCGAAGACCTCCTTTACCGAATAAATACAATAGCCATACAGCTTCCACCGCTCAGGGAGCGAAAGGATGATATTCCGGGGCTGGTCGACTTTTTTATTAAGCAGTATG
>DATKVT010000139.1 GCA_035529935.1 Williamwhitmania sp.
CTCGCAGCTACAAACGCTGCGAGGTTTTCTCTTTTATTGGTACCGCTTAATGCTCTCGCGATGGCTATCTTGGAAACTCTTGATTACTAAAATTCAAACCCGGTTTTGGCGGCAGGGTAGTCAATAGAGTAGTGAAGCCCCCGGCTCTCGCGCATGTTTTGTGCCATACGGATAATAAGATAGCTTACGCTAATGAGGTTTCGCAGCTCGCACAGGCTTTGCGTAAGTATCGACTTTTTGTAGAGCTCCTCCGTTTCGCGGTAGATTATCTCCAGCCTGTTCATGGCCCTTTCGAGTCGAAGATTGGAGCGCACAATACCCACGTAGTTGCTCATTATTTGCTGCATCTCCTTGTAGTTTTGGGTAATGAGCACCAGCTCCTCCATGTGGGTGGTTCCCTCGTGGTCCCAATCGGCGATGGCTTCCTGAAGGGCAAAATGCTGAAAATTTTGGATGGTGACTCTTGCAGCTCGCTCGGCATACACAATGGCCTCAACCAGCGAGTTTGATGCCAAGCGATTTCCTCCGTGTAATCCGGTGGAAGCAGTTTCGCCAACGGCATACAGATTTTGAATGGTGGTTTGCCCATTAATGTCCACCTTAATGCCACCACAGAGGTAGTGGGCAGCAGGTACCACCGGAATCATATCCTTGGTAATATCAATACCGATGGAGAGGCACTTCTGGTAAATGTTTGGGAAGTGCGCCTTAATATCGTCGGGGTTCTTGTGGGTGCAGTCGAGGTAAACAAAGTCCTCACCACGAATCTTCATCTCGTTGTCGATGGCGCGGGCCACCACGTCGCGGGGGGCCAGCGAACCACGCTTATCGTAGTCGTGCATAAACTCCTTCCCGTCCTGCGTGCGAAGAATGGCACCAAAGCCACGCATGGCCTCGGTAATCAAAAATGAAGGCCGTTCCCCGGGGTTGAAAAGCGAGGTGGGATGAAACTGGATAAACTCCATATTCTCGATTACGCCCTTGGCCCGATGCACCATGGCAATACCGTCGCCAGTGGCTACGGGAGGGTTGGTGGTGGTATAGTAAATGTTGCCCGTGCCACCCGTTGCCAGCACCGTTACCTTCGACAAAAAGGTGAACACCTTCTGCGTCTTTAGGTCGAGCACGTAGGCGCCGTAACACTCAATATCCTTGTCGTTCTTCTTTACAAGCTTGCCCAGGTGGTGCTGCGTGAGCAGCTCCAGCGCAAAGAAGTTTTCGAGTATTTCAATGTTCTTGTTGGCCTTTACCTGCCGGATAAGCGCCCGCTCAATTTCGGCTCCGGTGCTATCCTTGTGGTGTAGTATGCGGTGCTCGGAGTGCCCACCCTCCTTCGCTAGGTCGTACTGGCCATCGGGATTTCGGTCGAACTTCACCCCCCACCGAATGAGCTCCTTAATTTGCTCCGGAGCCTCGGTAACCACCATGCGCACCACCTCCTCGTTGCAGAGCCCTGCGCCACAGATAAGCGTATCGTTAACGTGCTTTTCGGTGTCGTCGGGCGAATAGGTTACAGCCGCTATCCCACCCTGTGCATAGGCGGTATTGGTATCGTCGAGTGCACTTTTGGTTATCAGGATAACCTTTCCGTAGTCGGCCACCTTGAGGGCAAAGCTAAGCCCTCCAATCCCTGAGCCAACCACCAGAAAATCCGTTTTCCGGTTCATGGATGCAAAAAATTTTGGCAAATATAGCGTTAAAATTGCAGAAAGGGGAGAGAAAGTAGTGAGACGGGGGGGAATGTGACAATGGGTCAATGTGCCTCTTAGGTTTGTACCAGCAACGATGATTTGATAAGCGAGGTTAATTTTCTTCTTTTGTTGTATAAAAGGGAGGATTAACCGGCTGCAGAAGGTAAACTATAATGTGCCATAAATATAATTTATCCATTGAATTAGACCTTCCACAGCCAAGCTGCAAGACACCAGATAGAATGTTGGTATAAACCATTAAGAGTATTGGCGCAGGCAGCTGTCGGTTAATCCCAATAAAAAGCGGGTGCAAAACTATGAAAAGGATTTTTATTGGCGTTGATTTTTCCAAGCTAAAGTTTGATGTAGCGGTGTTCGAGGGAGCTACAAAGGAATACTTGGGCCGTAACGTATTCGAGAACAACCTCAATGCGGCAATCCGGCAGTGGCCGGACAGGTTATGCCAATGAAAAGTCAGTCCCGCGAGGGACGACAGTATGGTAGCAAATTAGCGTTCAAAGTGGTCCCAGTGCCGAAGGCACGGCAGGGTAATTTGAAAATTGAAAAATGTGCCAATACGGCAATTAGACAATACGCCAATTAAAAGAAAATGCACTCTGGCGAGCGGCGATGAGGTATTTTGAAAATTGCCCTACCAGCAAGTAGCCAGTTGCACAATTATCTTCTGCTCACCAAGAAGAGGTTCAAGGTCTTTTTCCAGAAAAACGTCGCTGCGTTATAAGACAAAACAGTCCATCGGTTGGTGTATTTTTTACTATCCTTCTGCTACTGGCAATAGCAACTAGGAATCACCTCAAGCTAACTCTAGCTGGCTACTATGTGCCGCATTTGTGAGCAGCAGCAACTGCATCCAAACCAATGCCGCTTATTTCCCATACTTTAAAACATTCAGATACCCCACCACAATCCAGAAAAGTAGTGTGAAGACAAAGTAGCTAACAATAAGCCACAACCCTGTATCCTTGTTGACTGCCAGCATTTTGTGATACCTCCGCTTGTGCAGAAAAACAAAATAGTTCATCAGGAATATAGGTCCAATGAGCAAAATATATATCAATATTTTAGCTGGTTGTGTTTTAAAATCTATAAAATATTTCACCAACAAGATGGTTGAAACAATATTACTAACTTCCAATGTGCTAATTAGAAAATATGTCCCCACTTGAGGGGTAATGGATTGATTTCCCTTAATAACCAATTTCCAGGCGCTTGCAAAAAGTTTACTGTACATAACCCTAGTTATTATAAGCTTCATAAATAAATCTACCACCAAAGTAAACCACTCCTGCAACAGGAAAGAAGATTGATACTCCTGTCATTACAATATCCGCTGAGCCCAAAACCCAGTTCTCTGTTGTTGGATTGTTATAGATACTAATTCCCGTTGCAACAATAGCAAGTGGAGCAACAACTACCCCAAAATCTCCTGCATAGCGAGCATACCTAAACGCTTCAATTTTGCTGATTCTAGTTAACTCCGCTGCCGTTACCACACCCCTACCCGGAATAACCTTTGCGGCTTTCAGCGCTATGCTGCTGGTTGCATCGCTGGTGTAGCTCCATTCTAGGAATGAAGCGGTTGCCGAGGTTGTTCCTAGGAATTCGCCCAGCGGATTATCCCACGTGCTATAGTAGTGCTTAATTACAATGCGCATTTCGCCGCGCAAAGAATTAGGAAATACTGCTAAGTCTTTCTTATAGTCAGCCATATCTTGGTCTCGGCTGTATTCTTCTGTCCAATAGTTCTTACCCCTATTTACATCATTTAAATATTGCATTGGGGTGGCGGTGTTCCCTTGC
>DATKVT010000140.1 GCA_035529935.1 Williamwhitmania sp.
GAAGGTTGTTGCTCGACATTGTGAAGTTTCGTTACCGTTTGGTAACATTAGAAATTTTGAACTGTTGTAAAGAAATTTTACATTAGTCTCAATATGAGAATAAAGAAAAGAATCAAAAATCCCTTTATATGGAAAGGTGAAATTTTGGGAACAAATTAGAAACATTTGTAGTTTTGATTTTGAAACCAATGGAGAAATGACTTTGGCTTCGCCAAAGCCCGTCTTGCATCAGAAGGAGCGGTTATGAGCAAATTACCCCTGCTTAATCAGGAGCCACTATATCATGTCGATGGTACCCCCAATAATGACTATGTATTAAAAATCTTACGAGTCTATCGTCACAATGCAGGCTGTAACTGGGTTGCCGATCCACCAAGTCCTCTTTTAGATGAGATGAATCGTGCAAACGCACTACGAGCTAAATTACTTGATGAAGCAATTGAAATACTTGTAAATGCAAAAAACAAAGGTAAGACTTTGCGGCGCAAGGTTAATATGTAAAAATTTTGTTAATTTTATTACAAGGAGATTTAAAATTGAAAAATCACACCAAAAACGGAATTGCCGGGCGGCTGGTTCAGTTACAACGCGAGGGCGCGGCTGTACTGTTCCCTTGTTACGTGAACGCCCAAGGCACTATCGCTGATCGCACTATGGTTTTTATTGCTAGTGTAGATCCCGACAAGGGGGTAGTTGATGTTTTGGTTCGGCGTAACGGGAGCAATTATGCATACAGAACCATGCGTCTGGATCGAATTAGAAAAACACCACTCATTATTCGAGGACGCCGTAGAAAGCGTTATTTTGTCAGTACGAAAACCGTTAAAGGTGACTTGCTGTAACCGAACTCACAGTTAAGCTATCTTAACAAATTTTTTAGGAGGTTCCCTTGGACTTCAATGACCCGTTTGAACGTAAAATAATTGCAAAAAAATATGGCAATTTGATGCTTGATTTATATAAAAAGGGTAAAACAAAAGAGCAAATTGAGCGTATTATCGCATTTAGGGAAGAAGCCCCCACTCACGGCGCATCTGAACCCATGCAATATAGCCCCGGTGATCGAGTGGTTGTTATCGGTAGCAACTTTATTACCTACGAATGCACCATTATTGAAGAGAGAGACAGTTCTTTCGACAATGACAATTATTGTTCGCCATCAGAGTCGGTTGATCCGCGCTACGCCATTACTTGGGAAGGTAAAAATTTTGTTATAACCTGGTGGTATATTATGGGGTTGGTTGAGTAGGGATTTCCTTGCTAATTGATCTTTCAGGTTAAATATTTTTGTAAAAGTTTTTAAATGACAAAGCAAGCCCGTCTTCTCGAACTAGAAAGAGGGTGGCTTAATTGTACCAGGTGCCCTCTTTATAAATGCAACACGCCATCGGAACAAAATCCTTCAGGGCGCGCGTTTGGACGTGGTAATCCTGACGCGCCATTACTCCTTGTGGGAGAAGCTCTTGGAAAGACCGAAAGTATTAGTGGTAATGTATTTGACGAGAGGGCGCCAGCCGGTGGGAAATTAAAGCAAATTCTCTCTTACTATGAGCTGGAGGGTCTTGTTTATATTGCCAATCCGGTTGCTTGTCAATCTACGAAAAATGGTAAAAATGTCAAACCTAATGCTTCGCAGTACGCAGCCTGTAGGCATCGTTTTGATCAACTTATACAAATTATACAACCTAAATTAATTGTTGCAATGGGCGCGGGCGCTGCCGAGGTATTAACTGGACAATCTATACAAATTATGAAACAAATGGGCGAAATGTTCCAGGTTGGACATGGGACCGTTGTAGTGGTTCCGCACCCAGCCAGCTATCTCTATAGAAAAAATGATGAAGAATTGAGAAAAAATTCTCACAGAATTTGGAAAAAGATTTCTAAAATCGCCAAAAGTGGACTCACTAGTAGTATGGAGGGATAACTTTCTAAGGGGGTAGCAATGCCAAACTGGTCTCAAATTTTTAACGAATTACAAGAAGCGCTTAAGGGTGCTCGTAAAAAATTCAAATATAGAGGTAGCACGAAGCTTCATTTAAAGATTATCTTTATAAATCAAAAGGGCACTCTTTTTAGAACTGACTTAAGATCAGTTGAAAATGTCCTTTGGAAGATTACTGAAAAATATGGTCATAATGCTATTGCTAAATTTGTTGTAGAATCTATCCATGGGCGCCGCGTCTTCTTTTGTGAGCCATCACCAGATTTGACCAAGCTAATCACTGGTGATCAAGTAACTATTGAGAACTTTTCCTCTCTCTCTGATGTTACTAGAGAGGTGCGCCTTAAAATTCTCCAAAGTCAAATAAACTATGGATTGGCGATGATGGATAATGATAAGATACCAAGACGAAATAAATAGTAGCGTAATAGCCGCTTCAAGACGAGTCAGGAATAAGTTCCCCTATACGGAATCGTTCTATGATGACTTACGACAAGAAGGCATGGTTGCAGCCTATGAGGCTATGGAAAACTTTGATGTAGATCAGGGCGTTAGCGTTGCTACCTACCTATTTCATCGCATCTATTCGCACTTGAAAAGATTCACATATAAACAAATGCAGGCGTCGGGAATGTTAAGTTTAGACCACGAAATTCAAAATGGAAACGACGCCTTCCAAATCAGAACGCCCATCGTCCTTCAATATGAAAGTCATTCTGAAGATAGGCTTGATATAAACACCATGGTAAAATCATTAAAACCTCGTAGTCGCGCCCTTGTTATAGATAGATATTTTTACAATCATACGCTAAAAGAAATGGAGCCAACGTATCATCGTAGCCACGAGTGGATAAGGAAAGACTTGCAGCGAATTTTATGTCTACTAAGATCAAGATATAATAAAAATAGGAATTAACTATGACAAACAAAAATCAACAACCCGAATATATGCAGACGCTCACGCTAGTTGAGTGTCGCAAATGTGGCACCATTTGGTATGAGGGCGATGAAAAGATTGTTCTACAGCCGGAAGAAGAGGTCCAGGTAATTCATATGAAAAGAAGTCCTACTCGGTGCAAATTTTGCAGGCACGACGCATTGGGGAGAGGATAATTAAATAAGATTGGGGCAATTTGCTAATAAAAATTAGTGATGCCGACATTCAAATATGCCATAAATACGCAAAACAACAATACGAAACATCAAAAGGCTGTTACGCCGGACGCGGGCAGCTAAATAAAGAAAAAATTTTGGAGCAAATCCAAGAAGGAAAGGTTGCAGAAATTGCTGCATTCAAATATTTGAAAAAGAATGGATTTTTAGTAAAAAAGCCTGATTTCAATGTTTATGAAGAGAAAAAAAAGACATTTGGTGCAGATTTGACAGATGGGGTGCTTTGTTTTCACATAAAAAGCCAGTCTAAGTCATCCGGTTCTCTGTATGGTATCTCTTTCTTATTCCAAAAAAACGATCAACTTTTGTCACGTCCAACCGATAATGACATTATAGTATTGGCAACTATTGAAGGCAATGTTGTTGAAATACTGGGTCTCATAATGGCAATGACACTAAAAAAGAAAAATTTGTACAAAGAACCAAGGTTAAAACGAATTGCTGAAACCAAAAAAGCAATTTATTGGGATGATGTAAAACGATACACTTTGTAAGAAATAACAATTTGAAAATTTTAATATGAAGTATAAAAAGTATAAGCTGACACCAGAACACGAGGCACAATTAAAGCCGTGGGCTGACAAGTGGATTAAAAATGCCCTTAGCACAAAGCCCATAACAAAGACGGAGCGCGCGCGCATTAGGAGGGCAATTCGGGGT
>DATKVT010000141.1 GCA_035529935.1 Williamwhitmania sp.
CTGCTTAAACTCGAGGCGGTGGTTGAGCCAAGCATCCTCGATAAGCTCCTATACAAGCAGAGTAAATCGAATAGAAATCAGACCATATATATTTATAAGGTATCGAAGTAGAATATTTCTGCAAAAAAATGGATAATGAGGGTGGTTTACGAACCACCCTTTTTCTTTTTAGAAATGAGGGGCGTAGCTGTTTGAGATTGCTACACGAAGGTTATGGCTAAGTTGATAATGAAGTTCCACATTGTGGCGGCTCCAATGGCAAATAATTTGGCGAAGTAGAAGTTCCAATTAGCCTTGCTCACAAGTAGCCAAAGAACAAAGGTATTAATTCCCAGTCCAACAATGGAAACACCAATAAACTTGCCGTATTCCATTAGCATATGAGGGTTATGGCTGTGGAAGGTGTATACCCGGTTGAGAATGTAGTTGGTGGAGGCGGCGGTGATAAATCCGGTTGCGTTGGCTATATACTGATGAATCTTGAGCTTGTTTCGGAGGAGGAAGGTGATTCCGAAATCGATGAATAGCCCGGAAATGCCAACTAACCCAAATTTTAGGAATTTTGCAACTACATCGGCATTAAGTCCCAATTGTTCCATAGCCTTATTAGTAAAAAAGCCCTTGAAAGGGCTTTGGTGGCGGAGAGAGAGGGATTCGAACCCCCGGTACTCTAACGAGTACAACGGTTTTCGAGACCGCCCCGTTCGACCGCTCCGGCATCTCTCCAGAATAGTAATAATAGTAAGGAAGGCTTGAGCCTTCCTTATGGCGGAGAAAGAGGGATTCGAACCCCCGGTACCCTCACGAGTACAACGGTTTTCAAGACCGCCGCATTCAACCGCTCTGCCATTTCTCCAGGCGTGGGCAAAAGTAGTGTTTTTTTTTGTTCAGCCAAGAGTTGCCTACCAAATATTGCCAAATAATTGATGCCATTTTGTTGACTCAATCAAGTCTTTTCTTATCAGCGTTTTGCAAATACGCAAGAAATTATGACGAAAATCAAAAAAAAAGAGAAAAAAAACCTCAAACATTTGTAAACGCTATGAAAAACGTTATATTTGTCTACGATTGTTTGACCAACGAGAATTACTAACCTAAAATTTAACTGGTTATGAACAAAGCACAACTTATTGATGCTATTGCTGCTGAGGCAAACCTTACAAAGGCTGACGCAAAGAAGGCTTTGGATGCTTTCGTAAAATCTACCACCGACTCCCTTAAGAAGGGTGATCGTGTTGCTTTGGTTGGATTTGGTTCTTTTTCCGTTTCAACCCGCAACTCAAGGACTGGAAGAAACCCTAAAACTGGTGCTCCTATTAAGATCAGCGCTAAGAAGGTGGTTAAATTCAAATCTGGTAGCGAATTAAATGATGTTGTTCAGTAGCATCTGAATGCATTTTACAAGGGAGACGTCGAGTTCTCCCTTTTTTTTTGATATTTTTACTCGAAATTGGCTTTATGGACGCAGCTATTATAAGCTTCCTATCACAGTTTATCTCTGAGGAGCGGCAAGAAATTCTTAAGCAGGTACTAAGTAATAGAACAAAATACCTCACCGTTTGTCTCGAAGATATTTACCATCCGCATAATGCAAGTGCCGTTCTTCGAACCTGTGACTGCCTCGGGCTGCTCGATGTTCATATCGTGGAGAAGGAGAATCGGTTTTGTCCCAGCCCCCAAATTGCCAAGGGAACCTATAAGTGGCTGAACATTCACCACTACAGAGAAGAGCAGGAGCACACCTCGGGTCTTATCCGCCAGCTAAGAAGCCAGAACTACCGGATTGTTGCAACAACCCCTCATCAGCATGATGTTGCACTGGAGAACTTTGATATCAGCAAAGGCAAGGTTGCACTTTTTTTTGGCACTGAACATTCTGGCATTTCCTCAACACTGATGCAGGAAGCAGACGAGTTTTTAAAAATTCCGATCTACGGATTTGCCGAAAGTATGAACATTTCTGTTGCCGCTGCAATTATAATTCATCACCTCATGTTGCAACTCCGCAGCCAAAAAAGTTTCAATTGGAAACTTACCGAGGAGGAGTACAACATCCAACTAGTCAACTGGATGAAGAAGTCGGTTAAAAATGCAGAACCGTTAATTCAACATTTTCTTTCAAAATCGGAATAAAATTCTCCTTAAATCGATTTTTTTTGACGAAAATGCGTAAATTTAGGGGTATGAGATGCAAAACTTTTATGGGATGCTGAACTGTATAATTATTGATGATGATGAGCTTTCGAGCAGAATCATCGAGGAATATGTGAAGAAGACAGAGTTCCTTAACCTCGTAAAGTCGTTTCCATCGGCTATACATGCGATTAGAGGTATTGAGAAAAGTGACGATATCCAGCTTATCTTCCTGGATATTGAGATGCCCGAAATGACCGGAATTGAGTTTCTGAAAACTCTGAAGGTTGCGCCTCAGGTGATTATTGTCTCCTCCAAAGAGAAATATGCGCTTGAAGCTTTCGAGTATGACGTTACCGATTATCTTTTAAAGCCGGTATCTTATGCGCGGTTTTACAAGGCTGCAACAAAGGTGTTCGACCGATTCACTTCGGGAAACAAGCCTACCGTTGAGGATGATGAGATATTCATTAAGAAAAACAGCTCGCTGGTGAGGCTTAAGCTCAGCGAGATACTTTGGGTTGAAGCGCTCGAAAACTACGTAGTAGTCAATACTGGAAAGGAGAAGCACACCATTCACTTTACCATGAAGGCCATTGAGAGTCAGCTTCCTGCCTCCACTTTTAAGCGAGTTCATAGGTCGTTTATTGTTAACGTAAAGAAAATCTCGAGCATTGAGGATAATTCTATCCTTCTTCGCTTTGCAACTGGATCGAAGCTTGTTCCTATTGGGAAATCCTATCGCGAAAAACTTTTAAAGGAGCTTAAGCTAATCAGTAAATAATTTTCTAAATGATTTCGCTGCGATCACTATTTTTGCAGCACGTTGCCCAGACTTCCGATAGCCCGTTGGGTTTGGAAATCAAGCGTGCTGAAGGTGTATATATTTATGACACCCACGATAGGGCATACCTTGACCTTATTTCTGGCATATCTGTTAGCAGCATAGGCCATTGCAACCCTGCTGTAGTTAAGGCTATTCAAGAGCAAGCGGAGAAATATTTGCACCTTATGGTGTACGGCGAGTATGTTCAAGCCCCCCAGGTTGAATATGCTGTGGCTTTAACAGAACTACTTCCTGAAAATCTATCGCAGGTTTACTTTGTGAATAGTGGAAGCGAGGCCAACGAAGGTGCGTTGAAGTTAGCAAAGCGCTTTACCGGTAGAACTGAATTAATTGGTTTTGAAAAAGCATACCATGGGAGCACTCACGGGGCACTCAGCATGATGGGTGATGAGAGTTTTAAGAATGCCTTCCGTCCGCTGCTACCCGATGTTCGCCATCTGTCATTCAATAGCATTGAAGAACTTCAGCAAATAACAACTAGGAGCGCAGCGGTGGTAGTGGAGCCAATTCAGGGCGAAGCTGGAGCCATAGTACCCAATAGGGAGTTTCTTGTTGCATTGCGGAAACGCTGCAACGAGGTTGGTGCCTTGCTAATTTTTGATGAGGTTCAAACTGGTTTTGGCCGTACTGGCCACCTGTTTGCTTTCCAGAAATTTGGGGTTGTTCCCGATGTGATGACCATTGCCAAAGGCATGGGCGGAGGTATGCCGCTGGGTGCTTTTGTATCAAGCGCCGAAATAATGGGCTGCCTCAAAACCAATCCTATCCTTGGACACATTACCACCTTTGGCGGACACCCAGTGTCGTGTGCTGCGGCAAAGGCAAACCTCCAATTCATCTTGGAGGAAAACCTGGTTGAATCAGTTTATGAAAAGGAGATGGTGTTTCGGTCGCTTTTG